>JAAZYN010001110.1 GCA_014239625.1 Myxococcales bacterium
TCCCCGCCCAGATCAGCGGCGCCTTGCTGGACGCCGGGGCGACTCCGATCTCGGATGACGACGGAGACGACGCGCCGTTCGAAATGGGGCTCGTCGAGACGTCTGGCTGGGGCGTGGGTCGGCTGGGCTGCGGTGCGCTCGCCACAGGAGCGGACGGAGCGCGCGGCGCCGGCGCTACCGCGGACGGCTCGACGGCGAACATCGTCTCCTGAGCGGCCATCGGGTCCACCGGAGGGGCCGCCTCGGCGGCCGTGTCCCGCCACGGGATGGACGCGCTCGCCTCGCCCGCATCGACGACACCAGGCTGAGCGACGCTCTGCGCGCCGCCGACCAGATCGGTCACCAGCTGCGTCAGCGCCACCGACTGGGTCAGCTCCGTGTCGTCCTGCTGCAGGCTGGTGAACGCGGCGTCCAGCGCCTCCCGAAACTCGGCCGCGGTGCGCACCCGCCGCGCCGGGTCTCGCGCCATGGCGCGGCGGTAGAACGCCAGCACGGGGCCGGGGATGGTCAGGTCCTGCACCACCGACGCCACGTCATACCGGTCGTCCAGCTTGCGCGCCATGATGTCCCGCGCCGTAGGCCCGTGGAACGGGCGCCGCCCGGTCATCAGCTCGAACGCCATCACCCCGGTCGCGTACCAGTCTGTCCAAGGCCCAATCCCACGACGCTCGAGCTGCTCGGGGGCCATGTACACGGGCGTCCCCATAGCGATCGACGTCTCCGTCCCCTGAGCCAGGTCCTTGGCCAACCCGAAGTCCAGCAGCCGGACGAAAAGGGGGTTGCCGGCCACCTCCTGGAGCATGATGTTCTCGGGCTTGATGTCCCGATGGACGATCCCCGCGGCGTGGGCCGCCTCGAGCCCGTCACACACCTGAAAGAGGATCTTCCTGACCTGGGCCGCCGAGATCTCCTGGCCGGCGCGCGCCCACCGAGCGATCTCCGATTTGAGGTCGCGCCCGCCCTTGACGAACTCCATCACCAGATACGGCGCGTCATCGTACTGCCCATACTTGAGCAGGCGCACGATGTTGGGGTGGGCCAGCTGCGCCAGCGCCATCGCCTCCCCCTGAAACTTCTCCAGCAGGCGCGCCGCCATCACGGCGTCCTCCTGGACGTGCATCAGCTTGAGGGCCGCCTTGAGCAAGATAGGGCGCTGCAGGGTCAAAAAGACCTTACCGAACCCACCGGCGCCGAGGACCCGGACGATCAGATATTCGTCGATGCACTTTCCCACCAACGGATCGGGCTCACGCCCGTCAGGCAGGTACTCCAGGGGAACAAAGTGGTAGCTCCGCTTTTTGCAGACGCGCTCAGAGCATGGCCCTCCGACCACCCCAGGGGCGTCGCAATTGGGGCATCGGCCCGTGTTTGCCATGTGTCTCCCGCCGCGCGTCAATTCCGATTGCCGAGACTATCGCCCCGCATACGCGCAGGGGCAAGCCCTTCATCGGGACCGCATCCCCGGGCGGCCGCTCCTGGAGGGCGACGCGCCGAACGGGCCCGCGCATGGCGGAAGCCCGCGCGACGATCAGCGCGCCCCTTTAGCCCGGATCATTCATGGAACTTCGAGGGAAACCAAGGAGGCGTAGTGCTGCC
>JAAZYN010001111.1 GCA_014239625.1 Myxococcales bacterium
AAGTAGAGATGTCCGGTTTCTCCCAAGTAGAGATGTCCGCTTTCGCCATTAGGCCGGGGTACTCCTCCGGTCATGGAGACTGTAAGCATGAGCTACGAAGAGCTGGACCGTGTGAGCGTTGTCCAGCGTGTGGTGGACAAGCGGCTGACGCAGCGTGAGGCGGCGCGGATGCTCGGGCTGACGAGTCGTCAGGTGCGACGGCTCGTCCGGGCCTACCAGCGCGACGGGCCAGCGGGCCTCGCGTCGAAGCGACGCGGGCGTCCGAGCAACCGGCGGATTTGCTTGGGGCTGCGCTTCGAGGCGTTGGAGCTGGTGCGCGAGCTCTATTGCGACTTCGGCCCCACGCTCGCCCAGGAAAAGCTCAGCGAGGTCCACGAGCTGCGACTCTCCGTGGAGACGCTGCGCGCATGGATGATCGAGGACGGTCTGTGGGTGCCCCGTGCCCGGCGGAAGCCCCGCATCCAGCAGCCTCGTCGACGTCGGCCTTGCCTGGGTGAACTCGTGCAAATCGATGGCTGCGACCACGAGTGGTTCGAAAACCGCAGGGCCCGCTGCACCGCTCTTGTGTTCATCGACGACGCCACTGGCGCGCTGATGGAGCTGCTGTTCTGCGAGTCGGAATCCACGTTCTCGTACTTCGCTGCGATGCGGTCGTACCTCGAGCGGTACGGCAAGCCGGTGGCGTTGTACAGCGACAAGGCCGGGGTATTCCGTGTCAACGCCAAGGAGCCCGTGGGTGGTGCCGGCGTCACCCAGTTCGGCCGGGCGATGAGCAGCCTGAACGTGGACATCATCTGCGCGAACACACCGGCGGCGAAGGGCCGGGTCGAGCGGGCGCACCTCACGCTGCAGGACCGCCTGGTCAAGGAGCTTCGACTTCGGGGGATTGACGATGTCGTCGCAGCCAACGGGTTCGCCCCCGAGTTCCGCGACGACTACAACCGGCGCTTCGCGCGGGCTCCTCGAAGCGAGCACGACGCACACCGCCCGTTGCGGGCTTCCGACGACCTGGAGCGGCTGTTCACGTTGCAGCTCTCACGCAAGGTCACCAAGAACCTCACCGTCAACTACAAGCGGGTGCTGTACGTGCTGGACAAGACCGATGCAGCAGGGGCGGCGCGGGGGCGGCTCCTCGACGTCGAGGAGCAGGAGGACGGCACCATCACCTTCCGGTACGACGGCGTGGAGCTGGCCGCGACGGCCTTCCCGAGGGACGACGGCATGCGGCAAGGAGATATCGTCGACAACAAGCGTCTGGCCGCGGTCCTGGAACTCATCAAGGCCGACCAGAGGGCTCGGACCGAGGCGAGAATCGCTGAGGTCGGGACCACCCGTCGGTCCGCCAGGCTCCTCCGCGAAGGTGTGCGCCGACGGACCAGCGCGGAGGAGTCCCCGTGAGCCGCTGGCAGTCGAACGATCCAGAGGTCGAGCGGAAACGAACCGGACATTTCTACTTTGGAGAGAACCGGACATCTGTACTTTGGGCCGACATCCGAGCTTCTCAGGGCTCCGACGAGGAGACCGGGAACGCTGCTTATCGTTCCTATCCGCGTCGACGTCGGCCTTGCCTGGGTGAACTCGTGCAAATCGAT
>JAAZYN010001112.1 GCA_014239625.1 Myxococcales bacterium
AAAGCGCCGAGGATCCCAAGCATGAGCCAGAGGTTGGTGAGAAATGGGGGCTAGAGCATGTCGTCGAATAAGGCAACGGCGCTCGCTCCCTGGTGTCGATCCCCAGCCAGCCAGCCAGCCAGCCAGCCAGCAGCCCGACGAGCGTCAGCGCCTCGTCCCGGTTGGCCGACCTCGAGCGCTCGGGCGCATTTCGGGTTTCGAGGCGAACTATTGGATTCGATCTGATACCTTTCGGGTAAGGTGTTGTGTCGACGAGGTTCGTGAGGAGGTCGTGGTGAAGTTACGGTGCGTTTTAGCGGGTGCGTTCCTGGTGTCGCTGTCCATCGGCTGTCCGCCGGAGGACGACGACGTCACCGATGCTGCAGGCGACGTGTCGACGGAGGTCGCGGCGGATACCGTTGACGTGTCGACGGAGGTCGCGGCGGATACTGTTGTCGACGCCGCCATCGACGCGGTCTCCGGCCTGCAGTGGTGGACCACCTGTGGCGACCCGGTCTGCAGCGGTCACACCCCCGCTGATCCGCCCCTGCC
This sequence comes from Myxococcales bacterium, assembly GCA_014239625.1. Lineage (GTDB taxonomy): Bacteria > Myxococcota_A > UBA9042 > PHBI01 > JAAZYN01 > JAAZYN01. The sequence goes on from JAAZYN010001112.1 coordinate 532, forward strand.
GCTGTGCACCGACGTGAACGCGGCGGAGGGCCAGAGCTGCCCCACCGCTGCCGACATGTGCGACCCCGTCAACAGCTGCAACGCGCGCATGGTCTGCGCCGACGCGGATCCCAAAGCCGGGCCTGGGGGGTGTCCGATCTCGCGCCGCGCCTTCAAGACCGACGTCGCCTATCTGTCCACCGGCGAGCGTGATGCGTTGGCGGCCGAGCTCCTCACCATGCCGCTGGCGACCTGGCGGTACCTGCACGAGGGGGCGGAGACGCCGGCCCACCTGGGCTTCATCATCGAGGACATCGAGCCCAGCGCCGCGGTGCAGTCGCGGCGGGACCGGGGCGACCTCTACGGCTACACGACCATGGCGGTCGCCACAATTCAGCAGCAGCAGCGGAAGATCGAGGCGCTGGAGCGCGAGATGCAAGCCCTCAAGAAAGGTCTGAGGGCCGCCCTCGACGCCCGTGTACCTCGGCGCTGACCGAAGGAACGGGCGTCTCTCGGTGGAGCCCGACCCGTCGGCGCTCCGCCTGATGTCGTGTACCGTGTGGCCAGGAAAAGGACTGGACCATGTGGGACGTAATCACCGTCGGCGATGGACCGGGCGGCCTGAGCGCGGGCAACGCGTGGTGGTGTGCGGCCAGGACAAGACCGCGATGCATTGGGCGATGCTCAACAACTACCTGGGCATCCCCCAGGTACACGGGTCCGATTTCCAAAAAACAGCGCGCGCTCAGGTGGAAGCTTTTGGAGCGGAGCTGCTCGACGGCAGGGTCGAGCAGGTGGTGCCGATTGCGGATGGAACCTCTGAAGTCACGCTCGATGACGGCGAGCCTCTGCCGGGGGCGACGCCCAGCAGCCTCCGCTTGGGTGCGGCGAAACCCAGTTGACCTGCCGCCAATACGACGTCACCGGCCTCCGGCCCGTGCGGTGCTCGTCCGCGCGACGTCGCCTTGGCCTCGCTCGCAGCCCCGACGATGGGGGCTTCACCCAAGGATCGACCGGGGATGGCAACCTCAGTCGAGGATGTTGAGCAGCTCTACGTCGAAGACCAACATCCCTTGCGG
>JAAZYN010001113.1 GCA_014239625.1 Myxococcales bacterium
CGCGAAAGCGCCGAGGATCCCAAGCATGAGCCAGAGGTTGGTGAGAAATGCGGGCGAGCCCTCGGATCGCGCGCTATGTGCTTGTGATATAAGGGTTGTCCCATGTTCGCCCCCGCCCACCCAAGGGTCTATCTCGACCGCTCCGCGCTCGACGAAATCGACGGCGACCTCGCCCGCCTTGCCCGCGCCGATGGCCGCCTGGCGCTGCAGATGGGCGACACCCTGGAGCGACTCTGCCGGATCAACGGCCTGGGCACGCTCGGCTACGCCAGCCGCGCGGCCTACGCGAACCAGGTCCTCGGCCAGCGGGCGCGGGCGATTGGAGACCTCTGTGCACTCGCGCGGCGCCTGGAAACGCTGCCTCTCATCCGCGCCGCGCTGGCGGCCGGAGCGATCGGCCGCAGCATGGCGACCGTCCTCGCGCGCTTCGCCACGCCCGAATGCGAGGCCGAGCTGCTTGCGCGAGCACGCCGAAGCACGGTCCGCGAGATGAAGGCCCAACTGGCCGCCGCCCATGGCAAAGACAACGACGCCGACGAGGACGACCAGGACGAGCTCCGTTCCACCATCGAAACGTCGGTGCCGATCACCCACGAGTGGGCCTACAAAGCCATCCGCCGGCTGATGCGCGAAGGATTCGGCGTCTACAGCGCCGACGACATGGTCGAATACATGCTCGCCGAGGGCGCCATCTTCCTCAGCATGCTCGACCGCGACCTGGTGGCGCTGGGCCCGCCGGAGCACCCGGCCGCCAAGTGGGTCCACGAGCAGCGCGAGCTCGAACGCCAGCTGCGCGACGACGCGGAAGCGGAGGCCGAGGACCGCATCGACCTGGAAGCGCCCTAGCTGTGGGACGACGAAGGCCCGCTCGCCCCGCTGAACGAACTGTCGGATGACGCCCAGGTCCTCCATGCGGAGCTCGTTCTGCTCGCCGAGCAGCTGGGCCGCCGCGACCTCGAGCTGGGCCAACTGGCCGACGAATTCTGGCGCGCGAAAGGCTGGGAACAACTGGGCCACGCGACCGAAAACCAGTACTGTCGCGAGCGTCTCGGGGTGGGCCTGCGGTCGATGCAGCGACGCATCGCGTTGGCGCGCCAGGTCGAGGACATGCCGGCGGTGGGCCAGGCCCTGGAAAACGGCACCATCGGCTTCGAGTCGGCGATGCTGGTGCTCCGCGTCGCTGGCAAGGGCCGCAAGAAGCGCGAGCTGGCGCGGCAATGGGTCGAGCGCGCCAGCGTCCGCACCGCCAAGCACCTGCGCGAAGAGGTCGAGGTGGTGGAGTCCGCGGTGCGGCTCACGTTATCCGACGAGGACCTGGAGCCGCCGGGCGCCAAGGCCATCGACAAGCACGTGAAGTTCCGCGCGTCGTGGCGAGGTCTTCTGTACGGATGATCAGGCTCGCGGGGGTCTCGATGCTGGGGTCCAGCGACCCCAAACCCACCATCTGCTGGGGCCCACGAGCCCCAGCAGACACTTCGGGCGGGTCGGACAGCTCGCCGTGACCTACGGGGCATGCCCCGCCTACGCCAGAGCCCAGGAAGACGAACGTTGCCGCTCGGGTGCGTTCAGTCGATCCAAGC
>JAAZYN010001114.1 GCA_014239625.1 Myxococcales bacterium
CGGCAGCACTACGCCTCCTTGGTTTCCCTCGAAGTTCCATGAATGTTCCGGGCTAGCCCGAAGGGGAGGCGGTTGACGGTGTAAACCTCGGCCCTCCACCTCAGGCTCGGCGCGACCGTGCCAGCACCCGCCAGGCCGGAGCGCTCGGGCCGCTGCGGTTGCAGCCACCGATCAGCAGTGCCGACGGACGCGTGCTCCCTCCGGCTGGATCGGCCCGCGCCACCCCCCGGCAGGGCGACACCTGCCGGGTCTCCCGCCAGGTGGCACGCATGTTCCGGGCGGGCGGGGAGGCGGTGAGCGCCGGGCGCGTCGGCCCACCGCGTTTTGGGGTTTGCCTGGGAGCCCGCCGAGTGGTTCGATGCCCGCGGAAGTCCATCATGCTTACGACCCACGACAGCGCTGGTACGGTGACCATTGTCGCGTGCATCGGCCCCAATCCTGCGCCCCTCACCGAGCTGATCTGGGCGCTCGCGCGCCAACGAGCCCTCACGACGACGGCGGTCCACGTGGTGGCCAACGCCCGCGCCGAGGCCTTCCTCCAGCGAGAGGTGCTGGCACCCGGGGCCGCCCTGGACCAGCTCGTGGACGCGCTGCACATCGCCCCCCCGGCCGTGACGCTGCACCGCGTGGAGTCCGAGGGCACCGGACGGCCAGTGCCCGACGACGCTCATCCGGCGGACGGCGACCTGTGGCGGTCCAAGCTATGGACGGCCGCACGGCTGGCCCTGCAGGACGCCGGGGAAGGGGCGGCGGTCTTCGCCCTGGTGGCCGGGCGGCGGCGTACGATGACCGCCATGGAGACGGTCATCGCGCAGCTGCTGGCCAGACCCCAGGACCTGGTGGTCGATGTGCGGGTCGGCGAGCGCGCCGCCGAGGGAGGCTCCGGGTTCTTTTTTCCCGAGCAGCTCCAGCAGCTCATCGAAGGACCAGAGGGCGCCTTTGAGGCGCGTGCCGTGTAGATCTCCCTGGTTGACCTGCCCATCCCGCGCCTGCGTCGGCTCTTGCCGACAGACGCCCTGACCTCCTGGGATGGCGCCTTGGCAGCCGGGCAACAGGCCATCGAGCAGCTGGCGCCGCCGGCGCTGGTCGTCGACCTCAGGACCTGCGTGGCGACCGCCTCCGGGCACGTCATGCCGTTGCCAGGCGCCAGCTTCCTGTGGTTTGCGACGCTGGCCCAGGGGAGGGCGCGTGACGCCGATGACGGCTGGGTCGCCTCCGCCGGCCGCGCGCCCCTTCGAGCCATCGCTCGGGCCGCCGGCACGAGCGATTGGTGGCGGCGCAACGTCCGCTCCAAGTCGTGGAAGGCGCTGAGGGCCCACGAGGGGCCCGTGGACACGCTGGACCTGTGGGAGCCGTCGCTGCGAAAAGGTCACGCGGACTGCCGCAGGGTGATCACGGCATGGTGCGCCGCACACGCTCCTGGCTGGGCGCGGTGGCTCGTCCCCGAGATGAAGACCGTGGTCACCGACACGAGAGCGTCCTATCAGCGACTCACCCTCCACCCCGAGCGCATCACCGTGTTGGGCTGAGTGTCCCGCGTGGAGAGTCCCGTAACGCTCTCCGGGGTTGTTTCGGCCCA
>JAAZYN010001115.1 GCA_014239625.1 Myxococcales bacterium
GACGCCGATCGCTCGCCAATATCGAGCCGGATGCAAACGAACACTGGGAATAGGCTCCAATGATGATCGAAGTCGGCTCAAAGATCTCCGTCGAAGATGTGGTCTCCGTAGCGGAAGGACGGACAGCGGCGCGCCTCGGAGACCGGGGACGAGGGGCGCTGAGGCGCTCCCGCGCCGTCGTCGAAGGCTTCCTGGCGGACACCTCCACCGCGACTTACGGCGTCAACACTGGCTTTGGTGCGCTCGCTGAGGTGCGGATCGACGACGCGCAGTTGGCCACCCTGCAGCGCAATCTCGTGTTGAGCCATTCGGTCGGTGTCGGAGCGCCGCTGGACCGTCGCACCACCCGCGCGATGATGCTGCTCCGGGCGCAGGTGTTGGCGCAGGGGTATTCGGGCTGTCGCCCGCTGGTGGTGGAGACGCTGCTCGAGATGCTTCACAAGGGAGTGCACCCGAAGATTCCGCGCAAGGGGTCCGTGGGCGCGAGCGGCGATCTGGCTCCCCTCGCCCACCTGGCCCTGGTGCTGATCGGCGAAGGCGAGGCCGAGTACGAGGGCGTCTGGATGCCCGGCCCGGACGCGATGGCGAAGGCCGGGGTGGCGCCCGTGGAGCTGTCGGCCAAAGAAGGCCTGGCGCTCATCAACGGGACCCAGGGCATGCTGGCGTTCGCCTGCCTTGCCCAGGTCGAGGCCGAGCGGCTGGCGGCCACGGCCGACCTGACCGGCGCCATGAGCCTGGAGGCCCTGAAGGGCTCGGTGCGTCCGTTTGACGAGGCGGTGGTCGGGGCGCGCCCCCACCCGGGTGCCCTGGCCTCTGCTGCCCGGCTGCGGGCTGTCCTCCACGACAGCGAGATCATGCGCAGCCACGAAGACTGTGCCGAAGTCCAGGACGCTTACAGCCTGCGCTGCATGCCCCAGGTCCATGGCGCCGCGGTCGACATGCTGGGCTACGTGAGGGGCGTGCTGACGATCGAGATCAACTCGGCCACCGACAACCCGCTGGTGCTGCCCGACGGTCGCCTGCAGAGCGGCGGCAACTTCCACGGCCAACCGGTGGCCGCCGCATGCGACGCGGGCGCTATCGCGATGGCCGATCTCTCCAGCATCTCCGAACGGAGAATCGCTCAGCTCATCGACCCCGCGCTGAATCGAGGTCTGCCGCCGTTCCTTATCGCCAAGCCGGGGTTGAACTCCGGGTTCATGATGGCTCAGGTCAGCGCCGCCGCGCTGGTGAGCGAGAACAAGCAGCTGGCGACCCCCAACAGCGTCGACACCATCCCCACCTCGGCCGACCGGGAGGACCATGTCTCGATGGGCATGACCGCCGCGAGGAACTACGCGATGGTCACCGCCCACTGCCGCCATGTGCTCGCCATCGAGGCCTTGGCCGCCGCTCAGGGCCTCTGGCTCCGGGAGCTGAAACCCGGCAAAGGGGTACTACGTGCGCTGAACGTCCTTCGAGACCGCGTGCCGCCTCTCGAAGAAGACCGCGCGCTCCACGAGGATTTTGCTCGAGCCCGAGAGCTCATCACCACAGGGGCGATGCTCCGCGCGGCGCTCGGCTGATCGATCTAC
>JAAZYN010001116.1 GCA_014239625.1 Myxococcales bacterium
TGGAGGCGAACCACGTCGAGCGCAACCTGAATGACCAGCTCCTGGCGGACGAGCTGGCGGGCAACATCTCCATCAGCCGCGCGCCCGCCTTCGTGGGCTGCGTCAGCAACTTCAGCAACTTCCTCGACCTGTTCCTGACCAGCGGCGGCGACGGGACCGGGTATACGGACCCCTCGTACGACAGACGCGTCGGCGAGCAGGCCCCCGCGGCGGCCACATCGGCGGAACGGGGCCGCGTCCTTGCCGAGGCCGAACGCCGCCTTCTCGAAGCCTCTCCGATCATCCCCATCTATCACTACGTATCCCGATCGATGGCGAAGCCCTGGGTGAAGGGGTTTCATCGCAACGTACTGGACTGGCATCCGCCACGGTGGTTGAGGGTCGAGCGATGAGTGGCGTGGGGTGGGGGATGGTGGCGCTGATCGCCTCCGTCGGGGGGGCGATCGGGCTGCTGGTCGCGGCGCGCCGGCTGACCGCGTCCGGGAGGCGGGTCGCCCCGTTCCTCCTGAGACGGGCGGGATGGTTGCTGCTGACGACCCTGGTCGTGTTCACGACCTCGTTCTTCCTCATGCGCGCGGTGCCCGGCGGGCCCTTCGACGACGACCGCAATCTCCTGCCCCAGGTGCGCAGAAACCTGGAGAGCCAGTTCGGACTCGATCGCCCGATGCACGAACAGTGGCTCGCTGCCCTCGGCGGCCTGCCGACTCTCGACCTTGGTCCGTCGATGACGCTGCGCGACTTCACCGTCCGCGAGATCATCGTTCAGGGACCCCCGCTTCGTTGCTGCTGGGCCTCGCCGCACTCGGGTGGATGCTCCTCCTCGGAGTCCCGGCGGGCATCATCGCCGCCGTGCGACGCGGTCACCGGATCGATGGCGCCGTCTCGGCCGTCGCGAGCCTGGGCATGGCGATCCCCAACTTCGTCCTCGCGGGGGCGCTCATGGGGCCCCTGGTCTTCTGGACTGGATGGCTTCCCGCCGCCGGGTTGCAAACGGCGTCCGCACTCGTGCTGCCCTCGTTCTGCCTGGGCATGCCGTTCGCCGCGCAGGTGGCCCGCCTCGTGCGTACTGGGATGCTCGAAGTCCTGGGCCAGGACTGGATCCGAACCGCCCGCGCCAAGGGACTGCCGGAACATCGCGTCGTGCTCGGACACGCGTTGCGCGGAGCGCTGCTCCCCGTAGTGACCTTCCTCGGGCCCGCTCTGGCCGGGATTCTCACCGGCTCCCTGGTCATCGAACAGGTGTTCGCCATTCCTGGGGTCGGAACGCACTTCGTGCAGTCGGCGCTCAACCGCGACTACACCTTGGCGCTTGGCATCACCGTCAGCTACACCGCACTGCTCGGCTTGCTGACTTTGCTCGCCGATTGGAGCATGGCCAAGCTAGACCCGCGCATGGAGAGCCTGTCCCAGCCACAGCCGCTCCGTGCCGCCGCGCCTCGCGAAGACGGATCGCCTCGGGTCGTGGAGGAGCTCTGTGACCGCGATCCGCAGCGTGCTCTCTACGGGATCGAAATGCGTCTTGGGCCCCCTGGATTTCTCGCGCCCTGGAAATAGCGAAAGTAAAGCGAAA
>JAAZYN010001117.1 GCA_014239625.1 Myxococcales bacterium
GACGTGAACGTTCGTCCCGGGCGGGAGTACACGTACTACGTGGTCGCTCTGACCGACGAGTCGGCGGCGGCCGGGCAGCAGTCGGAAAGCGAGCGCTCCCTGCCGGTCACGGTGGAGGCCGTCGCCGACTTCCGGATCTCCATTCTGGACGCCGACCCCGAGGCCAAGACCGCGACCTTCAAGGTCGAGAAATGGCACAACGACAACTGGTTCTCGAAGAGCTTCACGGCCAAGGTCGGGGGGGCCCTGGGCGCCAAGGATGCGGGCTCGGGCGTCGACTACACCACGGGTCGGCGGGTGAAGAGCCTGGGTTTTGAGGACGCCTTCAAGGAAACCAGCCGCGAGGAGGTGGTGTTTGATGGCGAGGCCAAGGTCCGTATGGCGGATGGCTCCCCGGTGACCGAGAAGGTCGTTTCCCGAGAGCCATTCAAGAAGGTCACGGTCGAGGTGGAGGGCGGAGGATTGCCGCCCAAGACCCTGACCCATGAAAAAACGTCGTAGCGGGGATTGCAGCCAGGGACCCCAACCCTATAATCTGCCGCTACTTGGATAAAAGATGGAATCCGCTGCAAGGCTCTTTGTTCCAGCAACTTAGGGACAAGAGACGTCAGCTTTGCCGCGGTCGCCCCCGATCATTGGTCGCGACGTCGCCGTTTTCCGGGTCCCAAAGAACAGGGCCCGGTCGGTGACCCTACCGATTTCGGAGGCATGCCCTGTTCACGGGGAGCTGGTCACTGAGAAAGGCCGCGTCCCCGCTGGAATGTCAGTGGAAAGGGAGAAATCGATGCGATCCGTCAGCTCCAGCCGGGCAACCGCCCTCTTGCTCGCGGCTGCCTTGCCGATGCTCATGCTCGCCGGCTGCAGCTCCTCCGAGGAGGAGGTTGCGCCGACCGGCGGTGCGGAACCGGCCGGTGCCGCAACAGGGGATCACAACGAGAGCGAGCCCGCGGCGGCTGGCTCGTCATCGGTCCCGCAGGAGACTCCGGGTGGCATCCAGGACCTCTCGGCGCGCCAGGAAGCCCTGCAGAAGCGACAGGCCGAGATCGCCAAGGACTACATGCGCCTGGCCTCGCGGTACGAGCAGGACGGTCGGCTCCAGGACGCCCTGCGCGCCTACGCCAACGCCCTGAAGGTGCAGCCCGGCAACAAGGACGCGCAGAGCCGCTACTCGGCGATCGCCGGCACTCTGGGGCAGACCGACCGGGCGATCTACAGCGAGTCGGCCGAGACCTGGGACACCGCTCAAGCGCGGATCCAGCAGGCCATGCTGCTCGGACGGGACCACCTGAGCCGCGGTCATCAGCACATCGCGATGAACAACTTCGATGCGGCGATCGGGGAGTACAAGAAGGCCCTGATCATCCTCGAAGCGAACCCGACCATCGACGCCGACTTCGATCGCGCGCAGTTGCGTGCCGCGTTGGCTGACGCCGAGGCGAAGGACGCTGCCCAGAAGCGTCGTGACGAGCAGCGTCGGATCGACGACGTCGCTCAGGCCAACGCCGCTCAGGAAGCGAAGTTGACGGTCAATGTCGAGCGCCAGGTGCGCAAGATGTGGGACGCCGCCCT
>JAAZYN010001118.1 GCA_014239625.1 Myxococcales bacterium
TCACTTTCATAGCTACGTCATGATGGGCTGCTTACCGGTGGGCGCCATCATAGTCGCCATGGCCTGGCTGGCGCTCGCGGACCACCCCGCCGAACATGGCGAGCGCGTGTTCTCTGCCCCTGCTGTGGCGCTGACGTCGGACGCCTCCGCGCGGTCGTCCGCGGAGCTCGCGAGCCCGGCGGCCCCCTGCTGCGGTTATCGCATCCAGGGCTGCGGCAAGGACGAGAGGGTGTGCGTCGACGGTGTCTGTGGGTCCGAGACCCTGGCAACGGCCCGGAGGATGTTTTCCAAAAAGCACACCTGCAAAGATTGCAGGGTGACCCACCAGATCGAGCGCTGTGAGCCGGGCGAGTGCACGTTGAGGCGTTGATGGCACGAGCTCACCGCCGCTCGTCGAGGCGTGCGACGACGCCGAACCGCGCGTGTTACTCGCAGTCACCTTCGGTGACGCTCTCCAGCTCGATGGAGAGCATCGGCCAGCTGCAGTCTTGTCCACTGTTTTGCTTCCACATACCGCTCCCATGGTCGGTCCAGTTCGCGGCGCAGTCGAGCTCGAAGTTGGAGTAGCCGACGTTGGGGAACCCCATCGAGTCCCAGCCCACGGCGACGAAGTACTCGGGGTCGACGAAGGCGCCGGGAGGGATCACGTCGGACAGGTCGAAGCGGAGCCAGGCGGCGACCTGCTCGCGGTCATCGGCAGACCAGTCGGCGCCATGGGGCAGGGTCAGCGGTTGCCAGTCGAGGCCGGCCGTCGTGATGGGAAGCTCCAGTGAGTACGGCTGTCCGCTTGGCGTGGAGGCTCCGTAGACGTGAACCGACAGCGTGTTGGTGCCCGTGTAGAACTCGAAGTACCAAGCCGGGTACATCACCAGGACTTCGACGGCGACCGGGCGCCAACCGTCCGCGAGCTGGTCCGGGTGGACGCTCAGGGACAACCCGTCGCGGATCCCCGGCAGCCCGAAAGCGTCCTGCAGCGTGGAGACCTCCTCGATGTCAAAGCCGGTCGAGGTCTCGGTGCACTCCACGATCTCGGGCTCGGCGGGGGGCTCGGGGACCACCGGCTCGGGTCGAGGCTCCGGCGTCGGAGGGGGCTCCCCGGGCGGTGCAGGAGCCGGCGCCGGCTCCTCCGGGGTCGCCAGCGGGAAGCCAGGCTCTCGCGCGACGGGCTCCTCCACCGGGTCGATGTAGTCGACCACAAAGTCGCCGCCGCAACCGACAGCGATGACAAGTGGCAGCAGCGAGCAGAGCGTAAACGACAATCGCATGAGAGCCTCCGGTCTTCGTCAGACTGAGACGGTACGTGGAGTGAGCGGACTAAAAAAGCGATTTAAAGAGAACTGAGTGAGCAGAAAATCAGAACAATGGGCTCTCACGCCGGCGTCACACCGCCCTGACCCGCATGCCTCATGGGGCTTCGAGCGAGACCGGGAGGGGCAGTGTTGTGGCCCGGAGGCGGGTGACGTCGTTGCCGAACACCGAGCACCGACGCGCCCGTTACAGACAGGTCGCGCTTGCCAGCGTTGTGAATCCGCCGGCTAAAGCCGCAGGGACCCGAGCCAATCGGGTG
>JAAZYN010001119.1 GCA_014239625.1 Myxococcales bacterium
GGCCCCGTGCTTGGTGGCCTGCTGCAGGCCGTACCGGGTCTCCGCGTAACGCTCGTGGACCATCCACGCCGGCAGACGCCGTGTTTCACCGCCTGCGGTGGCGCGCTCCGTGACCGCGCGCCTGCTACGGGCGATGGTCACGTCCAGGTCGCTCAGCCCCGATCGGGCGCGCGCCAGCCACGCTTCACCGAACCGCGACTCCAGGTAGTCCACCAGGGCCTGCCGAAACTCCCGCGCGCTCTCGTAGCGCTCCGTTGGGCGATATCTAAGGGCGCGGCTCGCGGCAGCCGCCAGACGCTCGGGCACCACGGAGTCGTAGCTGTAGTCGGAGGCCGATCGGATGTCGGCGATGGCTTCCACCATCGAGCTGCCGCGATGAGGCACCTCGCCCGTCAACACCTCGTGCAGGCAGCCACCCAACAAGTACACGTCGGACTGTATCGTCTGCTCCTCGCACGAGGCCATCTCGGGCGCCATGTAGTTGGGGCTCCCCGCCGGTGACTCCACGTCGGTGTGCCACGGCAGATCTTCTGGGCCGAGACGGGAGATGCGCATGGCCAACCCCCAGTCGATGAGAAACACCTGCCCGTACTCGCCTACCATGACGTTGTCGGGCTTCACGTCGCAGTGAATCACGCCCTGCTAGTGGGCATGCTGCGTCGCGTTGGCGACCTTGAGCAAGATCCCCAGATGCGCGCTCAGACGGTCCCGAGGGCGCTCGACGGACCGCGCCTCGCCAGTGTGCAGGTCCCAAAACGGGTGATCGTAGCGATCGATGAGCTCCGTCCAACAGACCCCCTGGATGAGCGGCATCACCACCAACGGCGCACCGTCGACGTCTCTGCCCAGGAGGTGCACCGGGACGATGTTCGGGTGGTCCAGAGCTCCCAGCACCCGCGCCTCGCGCACCAGGGCGTCCACCGCCTCGGGGTCGTCATCGAAGTTGTGCAGGGTCTTGACCGCGACGTTACGCCCCACCGCGTGCTGGCGCGCTTCGCGCACCACCGCATAGCCCCCGGAGCCCACCTCGCCCCCTATCTCCAGCTCACACACGCCGCCGCCGCCCGAGCCATCCACCGCGATCCGAGGGAGCGAATAGTAGTCTTCGTCCAGAAGCGTCATCCGATCGCTCCGGGGCGGGCGGACGCCGGGCGCCACGCCGCCATCGCCGTGGCCGCCACCGCGAAGAGCGCCAGGGCGAGCCACACATGCGCCAGCTGAGGTAGACCCAGGGCGAGCCCGTAGCACCCCAGGGCGACCCACGCGCCCCACCCGATCACCGGCTCCAACAGGGCCCCCAGCACCCACGCGACGACCGCCACCGCGAGGCACTGTACGGTCCACACCGCGACCACCGAGGCGCCCAGCGCGCCGGCCACCCACCACGCGACGCTCAGGGCCACAGAGGCGGTCCCGATGCCCACCAGCAGCTGGCGGTTGTCTTCGCCCCAAGGGCCGCCCCGAGCCCACGCATCGTGACCGGCAGTAAGAGAGCGGTCCCACGCGTGAGCTGCCCCCTTGCTCTCTCTGGGTAGATCGAGCAGAAACTCGTGGCGGATGCGCTTC
>JAAZYN010000111.1 GCA_014239625.1 Myxococcales bacterium
ATCTTGCTGTCGATGGCAGCGGCGGTGACCGAGCCCCCGGCGGCGGCGCTTGCCGTAAGCCGGACCATCTCCTCGGAGAGTGCTCCCTGGCCGAGCCCGACCTCGGCAGCTACTGCCATCACCTCTGCACGCGCCATCAGGGCGCGCTGGCCGCTCCCACCTCGGCGAGCAGCCCCGTGCTGACGAAACTACGCGCCGCCGCGCGCTACAGCGGGCAGGACCCGACGTAGTAGAGTTGCCCTACGTCGCCTTCGAGCTCGCTAGGAAGATAGGTGCCCCAGACCGCATAACGGCGTCCGGGCTGGATCGGGGTGCAGCTGATCCCGCAGTTGGTCCCGACGCAGGCGATCGTTGCGGTGTGAAGCGCGACGGTCTCGCGCTCGAGCCCTGGCCGCCCACCGTCGAGCACGATCCGGTAGCTTCCGTAACAGTCGTTACAGCATATGTTCTCGGCGGTGCATGTGTTCGTCTCACACATGGTGTCGAAGACAACGAGCCCCTGCAGCTTCACCGGGCCAACATCCATCCAGGGCAGAAACTCGGCGGGTGTGGCGTCCGCGACCGAGCACTGACTCATCTGGTCGGGGACGTTCAGGTCGCCGAGGCGACACACGCCGCTGGAAGACGGGGTCGGATAGGTCCGGGAGCGCACACACGTGTAGCCGGTGGGGCACTGACCGGAGTCAGGATCGTTGGAGCAGTCGCGCTCCCACGTCGGGCAGGCCTCCGGAGCCACCTCGGTGTCGCAACAGATGCGGTCGTCGATGCCCGCAGCGCAGCTCCAGCTCCCGGCCTCGCACCTGGGGCTGGCCACCTCGATGATCTGCCCGCACCCCGCCAGGCAAAGCGGCGCGTCCTCGAGATGACAGTTGCCCAGCACGTTGGGTGCGGTGAGCATGTCTGTGGTGCCCGATCCCGGAGCCGCGCAGCTCGCGGCGACGGCCACGGCCACGGTGACGGCGACGACGCGCAGAAGGGCTCGGTAGATCCGCCTCCTCGACATCGGGGCATAGTACGGGCAACAAAGCATGTACCTATGATTAACGCCATTCCGCCGTCGTTTGTGAAGCTTCGGGTCCCGCGAGGTGTGCGCCGCCCGCGATTTCACAGGGCCTCACGCCGGTTCGCTGTGAAGAAACCGTCGACCCGGGCCGCCGCGTCAACGATCGCGGCGCTCCTCGTTTTGGGCTGCGCACCGAGCACCCTCCGGACCGTCGATGTTCAGGACCCCCATGGAGATGACCGCGGCCCTGGGACCTACGCGTACCCAGAGGGCTACCCCGCTGGGGGGTTCGACCTGTCGGGGGCGCGCCTGGAGTTGCGCGACGACGCCACTGTCGAGCTGTCGGTCCGCTTCGCGACCCGGGTCCCCGTGCGCCGCGGGGTCCGGCTCGCTCAGGACCTGGTGCGCGACGTGTTCTTGCCGACGGTCGACGTGTATCTCGATCTCGACGGCGAGGCGGACAGCGGCGTGCGAGAGCTGTTGCCGGGACGGCGCGCGCGCCTGTCGGGCCGCGGCGGTTGGGAGTTGGCGGTGGTCCTGTCACCGGTGCCGGCGCGGGTCGCTGAGCTGCTCGAGGACCCCGCGTCGAATCCACAGGCCGCGGCGGCCCGCGTGGTGGTGCCACGCAACGTCACGGTGCGGGCGAACCGCCTCATCGTGTCGCTCCCGGCGACCCTCTTTGGGGCCGCGCCGCTCAAGCGCGTCGGCCTCGCGGTGGTGGTGACCGGGACGGTGTACGACGCCACGTTCCGGACCGAGGTGCAGGCACAGGTCCGGACCTGGTTCGTCCGCGAGATCACGCCCAAGCCGGGACGATGCGGCCGCTGGGAGGAGGCCATCGACGGTGCCCCCTGCACGTTTGGGGGCTGTGGCACCTGCTCCCGCCATCCGCGGGTCATCGACGCGCTGCATCCGACCGCGGGGCTCCAGGAGGAGGCCATGAGTAGATACGTCAAAGGGCTCATAGCGGAGGTGCCGGTCGTCTATGTCGGTCGCCCCGAGCCGTCGGCGCCCGAGCTACCGTTCGCCCAGGTCGTCGAGCGCAGAGGCGCGATCTTGACGGCGCGCCTGCCCGGTGACGTCGACCCGTCGAAGCTCGCGGCCGGCAGGCTCCTCGACGGGCTCGACGGGGAGCAGCGCATCAAGGCAACGGTCGTCGTCGTGAGCGTCGTCTCCAAGACCCTCGTGGTGCGGGTCGTGGACGGCAAAGCGAGCGACGTGACGACGGTCCGCTTCCCAGCGGACCTGCGGCTGTGATAGGCGCCGCGTGATGGCCTTTGTCGCGCTGCAGTCCGTTGGAAAGATCTACCCGGGAGGGGTGGAGGCGGTCCGAGAGCTGACCCTGAGCATCCAGGAGGGCGAGCTCGTTGTTCTGGTCGGGCCCAGCGGATGCGGCAAATCCACGACCCTGAGGATGGTGGCAGGCCTGGAGACGATCACCAGCGGGACCCTAGCGATCGACGGGAGATGCGTCAACGAGGTCAGGCCGCGCGACCGCGACATCGCCATGGTCTTCCAGAGCTACGCCTTGTACCCACACATGACCGTTTTCCAGAACATGGCGTTTGGCCTGTTACTGCGGAAGGTCCCGCGAGCCGAGGTCGACAAACGGGTGGCCGACGCCGCAGCGATGCTGGGGCTCGAGGAGCTCCTCCAGCGCAAACCCGGCGCGCTGTCCGGGGGGCAGCGGCAGCGGGTCGCGATGGGGCGCGCCATCGTGCGCGAGCCGAAGGTCTTCTTGTTCGACGAGCCGCTCAGCAACCTGGACGCCAAGCTGCGGGTCCAGATGCGAGCAGAGATCGCGCGACTGCACCGCCGGCTGGGCGCGACCATGCTCTACGTCACCCATGATCAGGTCGAAGCGATGACGCTCGCGAGCCGCATCGCCGTCCTCGACGAGGGCACGTTGATGCAGTTCGGCGCCCCATTGGAGCTCTACAACGCCCCTGCCAATCGTTTCGTGGCGGGTTTCATCGGGAGCCCGGCGATGAACCTCCTCGACGGGACCTTCGTCGACGGCGCGTTCGTCCGGCGCGATCTGCGGATCGAACTGCCAGCGCTGCAGGCGACGGGGCAGGGCGCCCTCGGGATCCGCCCCGAACACCTCACGGTCTGTGACACCGCCGGAGCGGATCTCGCGGGGCGCGTGACCCACGTAGAGCGCATGGGGTCGACCACCGTCGCTCACCTCGAGGGCCGCGATGTCAGCTGGGTGATCCGCTTTGACGGGGACGCCTCTTTGGCCGCTGGAGAAACCCTGGGGGTGTCACTCGACCGGCGCTCCATCCACCTGTTCGACGCTAGCGGAGCCCGGATCCCCGGGCCAGGAGACGCAGACCTATGCTGATCGCACGCGGGCTGATCGCAGCCACCTTCGCGCTGACCCTGACGGCGGCCAGCTGCGGTAAAAAAGACACCGCGGCGGCGCCGACGCCGCCCGCCGGCCACCCCGACGCGGTGCTGGCCTCCACCGGCGACACCGCCGAGCCCCGGACGAGCGGCCACGCCCCCACAGCGGAGCCCGATCGGGCGAAGGCGCCCGCGGGAGGCGCCGCAGGAAGCGCCCCGGCTGTCACCCCGATACGGCTTTGGCACGCCTATCGCGGGGCCGAGAAGAGCGCCTTCGAACAGCTCATCGCCTCGTTCAACGACGCCAACTCGCACATCTCGGTGACCGCGCAGGCGGTCCCTTACGACGCCTTCGTCGACAAGATCACCATCGTAGTCCCACGCGGGCAGGGGCCCGACCTCTTTGTCTTCGCCCACAACATGGTGGGGAGCTGGGTCGACAAGGGCGTGATCGCGCCCATCGGCGACAAGGTCCCGTCGGCGGCCCTCCGGGCGTTCATCCCGCAAAGCGTCAAAGCCTTGGTCTATCGCAGAAACCTCTATGGCCTGCCGCTGGCGTTCAAGTCGCTGGTGCTCTTCTGCAACAAAGCGCTGCTCGCCGAGCCCCCGCCGACCATGGAGGCGCTCATCGCGGCGCTCAAGCCGAAGATGACCCAAGGGCGCTACGGGCTCCTGTATGAGGCCGGCGGCCTCTATCAGCACGCGACGTGGATCCACGCCTTCGGGGGCTCGGTGTTCGACGCGACCCACAAGCCTGCGTTCGCTACTGAGGCCCAGGCCAGAGCGCTGAGGTTCGCCCGCGCGCTGTTCGCCAAACACAAGCTCTACCCAAAGGGTGTCGCCGAACACATGATCACGACCCTGTTCAACGAACAGAAGGCTATCTGCACGCTCAATGGGCCGTGGTTTCGCGCTGAGATCAGCGACAAGGTGGACTACGTAGTGGCCACCATCCCCAGCGTCGAAGGCAAGCCGGGTAGGCCCTTCCTCGGGATCGAGGCGCTGTTCGTGACGACCTCGAGCAAACACCCCCGGCAGGCGGTGGAGGTGGCGCGCTACCTGACGGGCGCCGAGGCTGCGAAGGTACGGCTCGAGGTCGGCAAGCAGCCGGTGGCTCATGCGGCCACCTTGGCGGCGTCGACCGATCCCCACATGGCGGTGTTCAGGAGGCAGGCCGACCAGAGCGTCCTGATGGACAGCTCGCCCGACATGCAGGTCGTCTGGGCCACCGCTGACAGCGCCATCGGGCGGACCCTCTTCGTCAGCGGCGCCGTACCGGCACAGGAGCTGGCCAAGGCCCAGAAGCGGATCGAAGCGGATCTGGCGCGGCGGTCCAAGTGATGCGCGCCGCCCTGGTCGCCGCCGCCGTCGCGTTGGCCGCCGCCGGCAGCTGCAAAGAGCGCGGCCCGCAGACCGTCGACCGGCATCCACAGCCGGCGTCACCGCAGCTTGAAGCCGCTCAACGCGCTCCTGACCGGGCGCCCGTTGCTGGCAGGGTTGACCCGGCCACAACCCGCGCTATCGTGGCGACGCTCAAGGCGATGTCGGTGCGCCGGGACTGCAATCGCGTGATGGGGTGCAAGCCATCGGTGGCGCTGCTCCAGCACGGCGCAGCTGCGCTGCCGGTGATCGCACAGCTGGTCGCCAACAACCCGCGGCTGGACAAGTGGTGGCTGATCAAGGTCATCGACATCGTGGGGCAGATCGACGACGAGGGCGCTGCGCCGGTGCTGTCGTCACTGCTCACCGACTGGAGACCCGAGCTCCGGGCGCGAGCGGCGCTGGGGTTGGCGCGACTCCGCTTCAGCAGCGCCCATGAAGCCCTCGCGCTGGCGCAGAAGCATTTTGCGGAGGGCTCCGAACAGCAGCGGGACCCAGGCACCACCGGCGCGATCGCCTTCGCGCTCCATCGCACCTCCAAGGGAGCGACCCGAAGCCCTGCTTTCAAAGCTGCCTACCTCGAGGCGTGGCCTCAGACGCGCCTCGAGATCCATAGCACCCTGGCCACGATCGTCGGGATCTTGGCGGAGATCGCCCGAGACTGGCGGCTCGACGCGGCGCTGCCCATGGTCCGACATGCCCTCGACCACCCCAGCCCTTTCGCTCGGATCGAGGCCATCCGGGCGGCGGGCGCGATGCGTGACGTGAAGGCCATCGGCCCGCTCGTTGGGCGGCTCGACGATCCCCAACCGTCGCAACGGCGGGCAGCCATCGCGGCGCTGCAGCAGATCGTGGGCACTCGCGAACTGACGAGCGAGGCCGACTGGAGACGCTGGTGTAACAGCAGGCGTTGTCGCGCGACCGCTCCGTCTTTATGATAAGCGGGTCATGAACGACCGCTCAAAGGCTCCCCAGAGAGGCCCCAAGCCGAGTCGCCAGGGGCGTGGATCCGGCGGCCGACGGGGTGCAGCGTCGGGAAAAAACACGCCCCGCCCGCCCAAGCCGAAGCGTAGCGACGACGCCGGGCGAGCCAAACCGCAGGCCCTCACCACGTACCAACGCTCGCTGCGGGCGGTGCGCGAGATCGAGGGCCTCGCCCGGGCCATCTGCAAAGATCTCGGGGTCGCCGGTCGCGACGATCTGCCGCTCGAAGAGGTGATCGTGCCGGTCGCCGTACGTCTGGATCCGCGAGGCGGCGCCAAGGAGTTCGCCGAGAGGCTGCGCGATTCGCTCACCGGGCGGATCTACGAGGCGGTCAAGAGCGCCATCGCGTTCCGCCCCGGTCACGTCTACTGTTTCGCCTGTGACGAGCCTACCTGCGCGTGCTCGCTCCCGGACGACCCGCGCGAGACCTTCGTCGGCTACACGCCGACGGGACGCCCGGTGTGGAAAGACTTCGGCAATCTGTGCTTGGAGCTCAAGCATCCGAAGGTCGACCGACTTTACGGGCCCTCGTCTGAGATCCTGGTGGTCTCCCTCTCCGGCGACCAGCTGACCGGTGAGCTCTTGGACGGGTTCGGTCGCGACAGCCGGACGTACCGTGTGCTGGCGCAGATCGTCGCGGGGTATCTCCCCGACCACTTGAAGCCGAAGAGCGACGACGACGACGCCCGACGTGTCCTGACCTTGCAGATCGTGGAGACCAGCGCCGGTCAACGCGAAAAACGTGTCCGGCTCAATGTCCTGGGCCTGGTCTCCGACGACCTGGTGGAGATGGCCGATCGCGACCCAGCCGGCCCGGCGGAGGCGCTGAGGCAGCTCGTCGGCGCGACCCGGCAGCGGCTGGGCAGCGCCAGTCGAACGCTGGCCGAGCGCCAGCTGGCCGATCCGCTCTCGGTCGATGCGCTGAAGACCGTCGAGCCGATAGTGACTCGGTTACGGAGCGACCTCGCGCGAGCCCTCAAGCCGGTGCGTTACCGCACCGACCATGCCGCAGCGCGCCATCGCGAGGGCGACCGTCCGACCGCGTCCGCGGTCAGTGACGCGCGTCGCGCGCCGGACCATGCGTTGCTACGAGATATGCGACGCGACACGGTGATCGTCATCGGGCCCAGAGGGCGCGCACACGTGTTCAACGAAGCCGGACGCCATGTCACGAGCTTGACGTTGGTGCCCGGTGAGCTGGACAAGAAGTCCCACCAGGGACGCTGGCGCCCCTTGAAGCCACACGAGATCAGCACCTTTCGCGCAACCCTGGCCGACGGCTGAGATCGTGGCTCCGTGGGCCGTGGGCCGTGGGCCGTGGGCCGTCAGTCTTCTGCGGTAGCCGCGAGCTCGATCCCCGCGGCCACCAACTCGATGGCGAGGTCGGCGGCTTTGAGCGCTCGCGGGCGGTCGAAGGTGGGCAGCCGGTTGGCGAGCAAGACCACCCCATGAACCGAGGCCCAGACCGCATCGGAGAACTGGCCCAAGGTGCGCGCCCCCCGAGCCGCAGGGACCAGCCGCTCGATCACCGATTGAAACACGTCCAGTGACTGGATCCGCAGGCCGGTGCCTTCGCTCTTACGCGCCATCAAAAACTCCGGCTTGTCGACGAACATCAGCCGGTAGTGGGTCGGATACTTCAGGCCGAAGTCCACGTACGCCCAAGCGATGCGCCGGAGCCGATCGGCGGCGCTCCCTTCGTGGACCACGGCCTCATCGAGGCTCGCCTCCAACCGGACAAAGGCCGCGTCGACGACCGCGAACATGAGGTCGTCTTTGTTGGCGAAGTGCAGGTATATGGCCGTGGCCGAATATCCAATGCGGTCGGCGATCTGCCGCATCGACGCCTTCTCGTAGCCCTTTTCCCCAAACAGCTCCGTAGCCGCGTCGAGGATCTTGTCGCGCAGGCCGGATGCTCCATCATCTGTCATGGGAAGAACCTACCCCATCATCAACATGCTGTCCGCCCACAGAGGCGAGTCCATACCCTCATAACGAGTACGCACTGAGTCTGCATGGTTGGCTGCGACTCCGTCCAGCGTGCCGCGTAGTTCTGCTCAACGCTCACAGCCCTCTACACGCCCTTTGTGGCGGTAGGCCGGGCGAGACAGCCCCCCAAGGTGGTCACGCGCCGAGCCCAAAGAGCTCGAGGATCGCCAGGTGGGGGTGCAGGGTCGCGTCGAGGCTCTCGGGCGGGTCCGGTCGCGTCGTGATCAGCCGCTCACCCCCGAGAGCCCCGCCGAGCAGCGCTCCGACGGCGGCGGCCGCCTGTTCGGCCGGCACACTCATCAGCTCCAGCGCGTACCAGAGCTTGGCGTGGCTGGCGGGCTCATCGTCGGACAGCTCCCGCGCCAGGTGACGGAGGCTGTCCGGATCGTGGTGGGGCATGACGGCCAGCGTCACCAAGAGCATCTCGGCGGGGTTGAGCGCGTACCGCTGCACCAACGTGTCACCGGGATAGGTCACGCCCACCGCCGCGAGCCCCCCCTGCACACCGTCGATGGCCGCGTCCAACGCCGCGGCGCGGCGTTCATCACCGGCGGCGAGCGCGACCGTTCGTTGGCACTCCAGCGTCAACCGCCCGGCGACCAGCGCGCCGGTCGCCTCCATGATGTCCATGATGTCGCCTCGTCGCAATTGAGCCGGCGGCCCGCAAAGGTGCTGATTCCGACGGTCAGATGGGTTGAACGCGACCTTCTGGGCGATGTCGCCGCTGGCGGCGTGGCTCGACCTCGAAGTAACGCTGCTACGACGTCGGTCTCGCGCCTTGCCAGCAACGAAATCGCCTGGCGAATCTCGCGACCAACCCAACCGACCGGCTCCATCAC
>JAAZYN010001120.1 GCA_014239625.1 Myxococcales bacterium
CCTACCTCTCGCAGGTCTGCGCCAGCGAGGAGCACCGACGCGCGTTGGAGATCGAGGGTATGACGCCTGAGCTGGCAGCGCGCGCCAACGCATACGGCCACGCCGCCCGCTTTTCGCGGTGACCTCCCGGGACCGGGCGGTCGGGTTCCGCCGGGCCGCCGCCCGTAAAGCGAGCGGCGGCCAGCTCGGGCGAGCCAAGAGGTGGGCAGCAGCGTCGCGGAGTGCCTCGGAGGTCCGAGATCAAGCCCGCCGCCACAACGCTGGGGTGGTGGCCATCGAGTGACCTGGGCAGCGCACCTCAGCCGGCGCCGACCCAGTTCCCGTGAAAGCTGGGGGGTAGGTGATGATCGAAGCGGGCGGTCGCCAGCGGCCCATCGCCGAGGCGCTGGGCGTCGTGGATGACGACCCCGCTGCGGTGCTCGCTGCTGAAGTAGACGGGCGTCAGGAGGTAGCCATCATCGTCGAGCGCCGCGTCGCCATCGGCTCGAGGGACGAAGACCGGCTCGCTGACGTAGTCGTCGGCGCCGAACTCGGCGACCTGTCGCCGCCCTGTGGCGAGCTCGACCTTGCTGATCGCGTTCCAGGCGACGTCTGGGTCTCCCGAGCTGGAGCACATGAAGGCGCTCTGGCTCTGGAGCCCTTCACGCCTGGGGTGCACGCGCGGAAACTCCACCGGCGCGGCGTCGATGCGCTCGATCTCCATCCGCTTCGAGGCCGGCTCGATCACCACCCGGCACAACCGCCCCTCTGCGACCGTCTCGAAGGGCGCGTCCCGCATGGCGTCGAGCATCAGGCTGTTGCGCCATCGGGGGTAACGAATGAAGTCGACGGTGATAGCATCACCGCGCGACTCGAAGGCGTTCACGAAATGCCACTGATAAAAGGCCGGCACGCGAAACCGGGTGGTCGCCTGGGGCTGGTCGATAGGCACGATCACGATCTCGGTGCCACGAGCGGGCTCCCACACCAGGTTGTCGGCGATGGTTCCCTTCCCGAGCAACGTCGGGAGGGTTCGCAGGCGAACCGGGGGCACGAAGAAGACGAGGTGCCGGTCGGTCGCCACAAAGTCGTGGATCATCGACGTCCACGGCAGCTGGACCGAGGCCAGGTGGCGGACCCGTCCCCGGTCTGGGAGTTCGTAAAGGTCCACGATCGGGACGCGCCCGTATCGGACGCCAAAGTTATACGTCGCGCGGCGCGCGTGGACCCGATGCGGATGCGCCGAGAACGTCGCTCGGATCGCCCCGTCGAGATCTCGCTCTCCCAGGGTGTCCAACGAATCCGGCGCCAGCTCCACGGGCAGCGCCGCCTCCATCAGGGCGAACAGTCGCCCCTGCCACATGATCACGTTGGTGTTGGCGACGTTCTTGATCTCTCGCTTCAACAGCCACCGCAACCGGCTCGGTGCGGGCGTCCCGAAGCCGGGGTAGAGCGCCCGTCCAGACCTCCGCTCTGCGAGCAAGCCCGCGCTCTGAACCACACGAACGGCCCCTACAGCCCCGCGACCATCGAAACGAACCGATGAGACCGCGCCATCGCCGTCGAAGAGATGTCGATACGGCTGG
>JAAZYN010001121.1 GCA_014239625.1 Myxococcales bacterium
TCAGCGCCTCGAGAGGTCTGGCGGCCGAGCTCGAAGACCTCCTGGCCACCCGCGCGGCGTCCATGGACGAGGGCGTCAAGCAGCTGCGCCTGAAAGTCAGTGGCTGCTTCAACAGCTGTGGACAACATCACGTCGCCGACATCGGCCTGCTGGGAGTCGCCCGCACCATCAGCGGACGGCGCGTCGCGCACTTTCAGCTGGTGGTCGGCGGACAGTGGGCCAACAACGCCGGCTCCTATGGGCTCGCGGTCGGGGCATTCCCGTCCAAGCGAGTGCCCGAAGTGGTCGACCGCCTGACGGACCATTGGGTCGCAGAGCGACACAGCGGTGAGAGCTTCCAGCAGTTCATCAAACGCATCGGCAAAAAGGCCGTCCGTGACCTGCTCGACGACATCAAGGCGGTCCCGACCTACGACCAAGACCCTCAGTTCTACGTGGATTGGGGCGACGCCCGCGAATACACGGTAGAGGACAAGGGGGTGGGCGAGTGCGCAGGAGAGGTCGTGTCGTTCGTCGACTTCGGCCTGCACGAGGCGGAGCGGCAGGCCTTCGAAGCCCAGCTCTTCCTCGAGGCCGGCGAGCCGACGAAGGCCGCCAGGGGTGCCTATACGTCAATGTTGTCTGCGGCGCAGTCGATGGTCCGGATCTGGAACATCGACGTCACCGACAGCGCCGATGACATCTACAACGAGTTCAAGACACGCCTCATCGACACCAAGCTGTTCTTCGACCCCTTCGCCAAGGGCAAGTTCGCGGCCTACCTGACGAAGACCTACCGGAACCCTCCCGGAGAGCAGGTCACACACGATGCCGCCCACCGCCTCATCGAGGAGGCGAACCTCTTTGTCGAGGCCAGCCACAGCGCCAAGGACCGCATCCAACAGCAAACCGTCGACGTGGCGCCCTCTGAGACCCCGAGCGCGATCAGCACGTCGCTGAAGATTTTGTAGGGAGACCCGCCGGCCATGGACGTTCAGCAGCTCAGCGCCAAAGTATACGCAGCGCCTGGCCACAGCGTGGCCCAAGATGAGTACATCCCACTCTTTCACGCGTGGATACGGGACAGACGCGTCGCACCCGACAAGCTCCTCATCGACGTCGCGGACTACAAGCACGTCCACCACGGCCCTGGGATCATGCTCGTCGGGCACGAGGCCCACTGGTCGATGGACGAAGCCGGAGGGGAGCTGGGGATGGCCTACCATCGCAAACGCGATCCCATCGGGCCGGCCCAGCCCAAGCTGGAGGAGGCGCTCCGAGATCTGCTCGAGGCGGCTGTCGCGCTCGAGCAGGAGCCCTCGTTGTCGGGGCGTCTGACCTTCGAAGCGGCGCGCCTTTCGTTTCGCATCACGAGCAAACTCGCGGCCGACAACAACGCCCAAAATCGGGCAGCGTGGGAGCAGGAGTTGCGGGTGTTCCTGGATCGAGTGGCCCCCACCGCGGCGCTGCGGTTCGTCCACGACGAGACTCCCAGCGCATGCGTCGGAGCCACGGTCACCCTGGATGGAGGCCCGGGGCTGCGGGCGATGCACGCGGCGTTGGCAGGATGAGGGCCAGCGCCCAC
>JAAZYN010001122.1 GCA_014239625.1 Myxococcales bacterium
TGCGGCCTCGCGTCTTGGCAGGGGCCAAACCGCTGGCGGAGTGAGACCGCGAACTGTCCATACGGGGCACTAGCTGAAGACGACTCGGCCCGTCAAGTCCGGCAGTGTTCGATTCCGCTACCCATCACCGCTCAGGTGCGGTAGCCGAACAGTGGACGACAAGGAGAGATGACGTGAGTTTCGACGGACTGGTGACCTGGATAACCGGCGGAGGGAGCGGCATCGGCCGCGCGCTCGCCCTGGAGATCGCCCGGCAGGGCGGAGACGTCGCCGTCTCGGGCCGCCGGCAAGAGCGGCTCGACGCGGTGGTCGGCGAGATCGAGGCGCTCGGGCGCCGCGGCCTGGGCGTGCCCTGCGACGTGACCGACGAGGCCAACGTCTTCGCCACCGTCGAAGCCATCACCGCGGAATTCGGTCGGCTCGACGTGGCCGTCGCGAACGCCGGGTTCAGCATCGCGGGGCGGTTCGAGAAGTTGACCGCCGAGGATTGGCGCCGTCAGTTCGACGTCAACGTGGTCGGCGCGGCGACGACCATCCGCGCCGCCCTGCCGCATCTGCGCGAGACCCAGGGGCGCGCCGTCCTGGTGTCGAGCGTCATGGGGTACCTGACCATGTCGGCGCAGGGCGCATACGCCGCCAGCAAGTTTGCCGTCCGCGCGATGGGCCTGACGTTGTCTCAGGAGCTACACGGCTCCGGCGTGACCTGCACCACCATCTCGCCAGGCTTCGTCGAGAGCGAGATCGCGCAGGTCGACAACCAGGGACGGTTTGATGCCGATCGCAAAGACAGGCGTCCGGCGCGACTCATGTGGCCCGCGGACAAAGCCGCCCGCGTCATGGCCAAAGCGATCGCCCACCGTAAGCGAGAGTACGTGTTCACCGGTCACGGAAAAGTGGCGCGCTTCATCGGGCAGCACGCGCCGAGCCTGGTGCACTTCGCCCTGACCAGGCAGGGCGCGCGCAAAAAGGTCACCGCCCGGGACAAGAGCACCAACCGCGGCTAGTGGAGCGACCCATGACAACGTCTCCAGTGGAGGAGCTCAGGGAGCTTCTCGCCAGCGTGCGGTTGGGGCTCGAGCGCGACGGCGCCGGGTACCTGGTCAGCTACGAAAAAGAGCGTCATCCACTGGCCGATCTTCCTCTGGAGGGGATCGACCCGAGCGCTCGGCGGGCTGACCTGTTGGCGGTCGCGGCGGGCTTCGACGCGGCGGTGAAGTCGCCGGCCGAGGTAAAGTCCGGCGAGAGCTTCCTGGCGGGAGCGCCCAGCCTCTTTCCCAAGCTCGAGCGGGCACGCTTCGTGGACGCCTACCACGCGGTCATCGACGGCCGCGGCGAGGGCTCCGGCAAGCGGCTCGTGTTTCACGTCTTCGGCGCCGACCTGGTCACCTGTTACGTGCAGGACGAGGATTGGCGCATGCGTTACGTCGTCGAGGAGCAGCGGAAGAGCTGGGATGTGTCGCCGGGCACCATCGACTCAGCCGCGCGGTCCCATCTGTACGCGCGGGCCGAGCTGTACGACGACGACACGGTCGTCGAGGTGGGGGACTTCTACGACGGGACCCG
>JAAZYN010001123.1 GCA_014239625.1 Myxococcales bacterium
GTTCGTACCACCTACTCCTCCTCGGTTTCGCTCGAACTCTGGTGAGAAATGCGGGTTAGTCGACGTACCACGTCGCCCGCCTCCGGTCCGCGCGGCCCTTTCCGGCGCTACGTCTCCTCGGCCTCGGTCGGAGCCCCCTCGGTGATCGGGGCTAACAGCACCAGCGGTGCGTCGGCCTCGACAAGCTCGCCGACCTCGACGAGCACCGCGCTCACGGTGCCATCGGCCGGAGCGGCGAGGGTGTGCTCCATCTTCATGGCCTCCATGATCACCAGCGACTGGCCAGCCTCCACGGCTTCCCCTGGGGCGACCAGCACCTTCAAGACCTTCCCGGGCATGGGCGCCACACAGCCACCGGTCTCACCAGCCGCGTCTGGGTCGGGGAACGGCGAGACGAAGCTCAGGTCCACCCCGTAGCCGTCAAGGTGGACACCCACCACCGCATCGAACGCGCCAGCCACACCCGTGACGACCCGCGCAGTGCGCCGGCGGCCGTCCAACTCGAACGCCAGGCGCGGCGCATCCCAGGTCACGCCCTGCACGGTCGTGGGGGCCTCCACCCCGGGGACACCCACGGTATAGGTGCCCGCCCGTCGGTGGGGCTGCCACTGCACCGTCAACGTCTCCTCACCGAGCTGCCAGTCGCGGCGCGCGGGGCGCCAGGGGTTGTTGCGCCATCGTACGGGCAATGACGGCAGCGGCACATCCGCCGCGCCGCGTCGCGACTCCGCGTAGGCCAACGTCGCAGCCACCGCCGAGATGGCAGCGGTCTCGGCGGGGGCGCTGGCGCTTCGGCTGAGGTTGTCGGGGAAGTGCTCCGCGATGAAGTGGGTCGTCAGCGCCCCGTCACGCCATGCCTGGTGGCGCAACACCTCGACCAGGAAGCGCCGGTTGGTGGTCACGCCGTGTACCGAAGCGCCCTCCAACGCTCGAATCATGCGGCGCGTCGCTTCGCCCCGGTCGCGGCCCCAGGTGACGACCTTGGCGATCATCGGATCGTAATAGATGGAGACCTCGTCGCCGGTCTCCACGGCGCTGTCGACGCGCAGCCCCTCGGACTCCTCCAGATGCCAGTCGACCAAGCGCCCCGTCGACGGCAAAAAGTCGTTCCCCGGGTCTTCGGCATAAAGGCGGCATTCGATGCTGTGCCCAGTCGTCGCGATCTCCTCCTGACCAACCTCGATCGGTTCGCCCAGGGCGATGCGGAGCTGCATCTCGACCAAATCGAGCCCCGTCACCATCTCCGTCACGGGGTGCTCGACCTGCAGACGCGTATTGATCTCGAGGAAATAGAACGCCCCATCCGGACCCACGATGAACTCGACGGTACCGGCCGACGTGTAGCCCAGCGCGCTGCCCGCAGCCACCGCCGCTTCCGCCATCTTCGAGCGCAGGGCGTCGGTCAGCGCCAACGACGGGGTCTCCTCGATGACTTTCTGGTGGCGGCGTTGAATGGAGCATTCGCGCTCGAAGACGTGCAACACCGTGCCGAAGTGATCACCCAGGATCTGGAACTCCACGTGACGCGGGCGCTGAACGTACTTCTCGATGAGGAGCTTGCCG
>JAAZYN010001124.1 GCA_014239625.1 Myxococcales bacterium
ATGCGCACCGACGGCTCGGTGGACGTCGCGCTCGACCTCGACGGTCTGGGCCGCTTCCGCCTCAACGCCTACAAGCAGATGGGCGAGCCGGCCGTCGTGATCCGTCGTATCCGCGAGGATGCGCCCACGCTCGCAGATCTCAACCTGCCGACCGACAGGCTCGCCGAGCTCGCGATGCGCAAGCGCGGGCTCGTGCTCGTCACCGGGGTCGCCGGTTCCGGCAAGTCGACGACGCTGGCGGGGATGATCCAGCACATTAACCTGAACATCCAGCGCCACGTCGTGACGCTGGAGGACCCGGTCGAGCTACTGTTCTGCGAGGACAAGTGCGTGATCAGTCAGCGCGAGATCGGGGTTGACACGACCTCCTTCGGCGATGGCCTGAGGCACGCGCTACGCCAGAGCCCCGACGTGCTCTTCATCGGCGAGGTGCGTGACGCCGAGACCGTTGTCGCGGCCCTCGAGGCGACCGAGACCGGTCACCTGGTCTTCTCGACCATGCACACGGTGAATGCGGCCCAGACGGTCGAGCGCATCCTCGCGTTCTTCCCGTCGGAGCGGCACGCGCAGATCCGCCAGCGCATGGCGGACAACCTCGCCGGCGTTCTCAGTCAGCGCCTGGTGCCGAAGATCGGCGGCGGGCTCGTGCCCGCCTTCGAGCTGATGGTCTCGACGCCGCACATTCGCGAGCTCCTCGAAGAGGGCTGCACGACGGACATGGCGCGGGTCATCGAGTCCGGGCAGGAGCCGGGGCTCGTCTCGTTCAACGAGCGCCTGCGCTACCTGGTCGAGAACCACGTCGTCGAGCTGGAGGATGCTCTGGCCACGAGTGATCGCCCGGACGAGCTGCTGCTCGTCCTGCGGGGCATCCGTGGCAGCTCCGAGAAGCTGGAGGAGAGCGGGACCGGGCCTGGCGCGCAGGGCTCGGGGCCGACCTCCAAGCAGGCCCCCGGGCGCAAGCCCGCCCCTGCCGATCCGAAGGGCCCGCGGCTGAAAGGCCCCCCGGGCCTGGCCAAGCCGGGCACGCCCCGGTCCAGCGGTGGGCTCGGGAAGCAGCCCGGCGGTCCGGACGGACCCAAGCGCCCGCCGCACCCCAAGGGAGGCGGATCCGACCTCCGCCTCTCCGGCAGCTGAGCTCGTCCGCGAGCCCGGATCCATTCATCCCCGGAAGGTGGGAAGAGGAGTCCCGGCCGGGCGTCTCACGAGCGAACCCTCCCCGTCTCGATCGGCACGAGGAGCCCCTCGGACACCCTACGTCGGCCGTAGGCGCCCGAATAGGGCCCGTTGATCATCGCGATGCGGGGCCTCTCGGGGCTAGAGTGGCCCCCTGCTTCTCATGAACGTCTCCACGATCAAGGTCCTCTGCTGGCTCGTCTCCCTCGCCTCCCTGTCGCTGGGCGTCTGGTACGGGTACGAATTCACCCAGACCAAGGATGAGCGCGCCGAGGTGTTCGACAAGACGCACGCCGGGTCGGTCCTCAAGGACTCCAGCGGCGAGCCCGAGCTGCAGCAGAAGAACTCCATCGACTACAACAAGCAGGTGGCGCCCAGCTGGATCCGCT
>JAAZYN010001125.1 GCA_014239625.1 Myxococcales bacterium
CTCGACCGACGCGGATGTCTGCGTGACCCCGCCTGCTCCAACCCGCGCACGTAGTAGCGAAGGTAGGCTTCGTAATAGGCCACAGCCTTGCGCTGGAGGGCGTCGCCCCGGGGGACATGGGCGAAGGGGTAGATCACGGCGGAGCACCCCGGGCCGCGCTCCGCCGGGCGCTCCCAGTAACTCGGGGGCACGCAGACATCCGCGTCGGTCGAGCGAATCCATCGCTCGGTGATGACGCCGTCCTCCATCCACGCCAGCGCGAGGTCTGCCGCGATCTTTCTCGCGAGCCCGACGCCCCGTTTTGCGGGGAGCCGGCGGGTCTCGCTGAAGCGATCGACGAGCACGATCCCCATGCCATGGAACCGACCCTCGACCATGGGGCCCGGGGGCAGGTCGGCCAGATCTCCCAGGCGCCGCGCGCAGTCACGATTGGCTTCATGGACCTCTGGTGGGGCGTCACGGCGCCCGTTGATGACCACGATGACCAGCGCCCCGTCGGCGCCACGAGCCTCGCTGAGGGTCTTCAACGTCGCCGGCAGACCAGCACGCTCATCGCACGCGGGGATGCACGCGACGTGACGATAGCGCCGACGGAGCGCGATCCGCTGGCCGACCTCGGTCGCTGCATGTGACTCGAGGTATTTTTCGACCGGGCCCCTGCGGGTCAATGCAGGGCCGGCCGAGGCGGAATGGCTGCGAGGGCAGCTGCCTCCCGCTCGACAAAAAAGGTCACCCGTTCCTCCACCCGGTCGTCCTCGAAGTAGATCTTGGCCAGGTCGAAGAAGAGCTCCGAATGGCGCGCCTCGGACTGCGTGATCTGGATGTAGAACTCTTTCATCTCGCCGGGCGGCAAGGCATCGGCCAGCCGACCAAAGCGCTCATGCCCGCGAGCCTCGACGACGCCAGCCATCACCAGTCGATCCAGGAACTCGAGCTCCCTCCCCCGCCGCAGCTCGCGCAGCAGCGCGTTGACGTACGGGTCTTTGCTGTCGTGACTGAAGCGCAGGCCTCGACGCTGACAGATCCGAAACACCTGATGGAAGTGCCCGAGCTCCTCTTTGGCGAGCCGAATCATCGGATCGAGGATGGCGTCCCGGTCGGGGTAGCGCACGACGAAGGTCATGGCCATGGCCGACGCTTTGCGCTCGCAGGCCGCGTGGTCCAGCAAGAACGCGTCGAAGTCGGCCAGCACCGCGTGGACCCAGGCGTCCGGGGTGGTGGTCAGTGGTCGTTGCAGCATGTGGCCGCCCTGTGTCATCGCCATCGTCACGCTTCGAACCTGCGAGCGCTCTGCGCTGCCGGTTCGGCGCCGCCCTGCCCGCCCACGCTGAAGGCCACGGCCGGGCTCGAGCTGGGGCGAGGATAGCCTGGAAATCACAGGATCTCCATCGGTGAACGGGCCGATCGACCCGTGGCGGCGGCGAGACCCGCGAGACGCTGTGGCGCGCACTCCCTACCGTGAGATCCGTCGGTCATGACCCCTGACGCAGCCGGTGGCGTTGCGGCCCAGGTCAAGGCGGGCCGACGCAGGACTGGTGGGGGTCAATTCAAGGAGGC
>JAAZYN010001126.1 GCA_014239625.1 Myxococcales bacterium
ACGGCGAGGCCGAGATGGTCGTCCAGCTGCGGCAGGACCGCGGGGTCGAGGCGCGTGGAGTGCGCGAGGTCGACCTCGACCTCGTCTCTCGTCGCGCACGCTGGAAGGCCAGGGCCTCGCGCTTCGCCGCCGAGCGCGGCTCTGAATCCGACCCCGAGCACGAGCAGGCGTTCATCGCGCGGGAGCGGGAGCTGCGCCTGGAGCGCGACTCGATCGACGACTGCTTTGGCTGGATGCTCGATCCCTATCGCCGTCTCCCTGACGGAGAGCGGATGGAGCAGATCGCCTGTTGCTACGACAACGTGGCGCTCGCTGCAGAGGTGACGCTTCACCTCGACGGCGAAGGCGTCCTCGAGCCTGGTCCGCCGAGCGAGCTGCTCTACCTGCTCGCGGAGTCCCAGTCCGCCCTGCTCGCTGGCCTGGGCGCGGTCGACCTGCGTGGCGACAGCGATCAGCGCGACCTGTTCCTCTGGCTGAAGCACCAGACGACGCGTCACCGCATCTACGTTGACCGCCACATGCGGCTCGACGACCCCGCCGACTTCCGCGCCCATGCCGACCTGGCCTCACGCCTGCATACGACCAGCGAGGGGCTCTTCCGGCGCCGTGAGGCGAAGCGGCAGCGTGGGCAGCTCCTGAACAAGGTGCGCTACCACATGCGACGTGTGGCCGAGGGCGAGTCCTTCGCCGAGCCGGACCACGATTCGATTCGTCAGACCGTCGCGAGCTGGCACCAGCTCGGCCTGGCCCCGGGGGATCGGGCTCTCCGCGAGCTGCTCGAGCCGCTGGCGCAGCTGCTGCCTGAAGGCACCGAGCTCGGCCCGGAGATCGAGCGGGTCATCGAGAGCCAGCCCACTAGCTTCGGCTCCGAGGCGCTGGATTCCGCGTCGCGCTCCGATCTCGTCGAGCGCGCCGGTGCGCTGCTCAAGGGCCGGAACGTACTGCTCTTCTCTCCCGAGGAGGACTCGGGCACCGGCGACGAGCTGATCCGCGCGCTCGAGTTCGCGGGGCTGAAGTGGGTCGTCCTGCCGCAGGAAGACGCCGATCTCGGTGCCCGGCTCGAGGCCGAGATCCGTGACGACTCGATCTCACTGGTCTTGATCGCAGTCCGCCTGGGTGCGGACGAGTACAGCCTGTTCAAGAACCTGTGCATCGAGCTCGACAAGCCCTTCGTGCGGCTCCCGTCCGGAACCGGTCCTCCGCAGGTCGCGCACCAGGTCCTGCGCCAGGTGGGCAGGCGCCTGCGCGACCCCGGTGGCACGGATCAAGACGCGGGACCCGCTGAAGCGGTCGCCAGCTCGGACGATGAGCCCGGGGCTGTCCCCGAGGCCGACATCAGTCCGGAGTCGAGGCCGGCCCCCGCCTGATCGGATCAGGCTTCAGCCGACAGCTGCTGACACAGCTGTCGGTACTCCGGCTCGAAGAAGAACTCCTTCTCGCCGAAGGCGGGCACAAGGCCCGTCAGCCACGTGGCGTTCTCGTCCCAGCGCGCGAAGAACGGGCGCTGCACCCAGTCCGGGTTGCGGGCCTGGATGAAGCGCATGACGAAGACG
>JAAZYN010001127.1 GCA_014239625.1 Myxococcales bacterium
CCGCCGCTCCTCGGCCTGCCTACGCGTGGCCTCCAGCTGGCGCCGCTTGGCATCACTACGCAGCCGCTGACGCTGAGTGGTGTTGTGGCGGTAGGCTCGATGAGTGCTATTCGGATGTCGTCGGCGCCAATCGGACACGCGTCGGTTTCGCCGATCTCGCTCGCCGACCGTGAAGCGCCCCGTCACGTTACCCGGCAAACGCCTGGGGTTCGCACGCGCGGGGCGTCGCTTGGTCACCCAGCGCCACTGTGGACCCGCGACGTACCGATAGTGGCCGTTGTGATGACGCACCCGTGCGTGCCGCCGAACCACTCGGGCCCGTGCGTGGATGTGATGATAGTCGCGAACGTAATGACGGTAGACGTACCGGTGGTGGACGTGACTATGGCGGACGTAGCGCCAGTAACGGCGCGGCACCACGTAGCTGTATCCGCGGGGGGCCATCGGCCCCCATCCCGCGTATGAGCCGGTCATCCGCCACTGAACCCAGGCTGGCCCCCACACGACATCGGGGACCCACATCCAACGACCACTCCGCACAACCCAGCGACCGTAGTGGCACACGGCCCAGCCATACGGCCGGTTGGACACCCACACGTTGCCATAGTCGGCATACGTCCAGTAACCATCGCTGTAGGGGACGTAGCCCGAATCGTGAGGAACCCAGACGCTACCGAACCGCTCGTCGACGACCCAGCTGCCATACGGTTGAAGCTCGGCGTAGAACTCGTCGACGCTCTGTACAGTATGACCGGCGGGGGCCGCCGCATCATAGGTCTGCTCCACGGAGTAACGCTCGGGAGAGACTTGGTCGTGGTGAACCACATGCTGGCGCTGAGAATAGCCATGACTCGCACACGCAGATGCGGTCAGGCCGACTAGGCTGGCGAGGGCAATCAAACGGATCATGACGGGCTCCATGCACTCTCATCGTCCACAATGCACCTTCGACGACCACCGACAGCGCCTATTCACATTGTTCGACGTCTGACCGCCGCAGCCAGCTCCGACACGTGGGAGTCCTGGATGCCCAACTCATCGAGCGCGTCGGCCAAGCGCACCACGTACTCCACGTTGGACCCGCTCACCCCCTTCGCAGACGACACTACGGCGAGCAGCTCCTCCAGAGGCGCAGGCCCGACGAAGCACCGATGGGCAGGGTTGGCCCGATACGTCACGACGTCTCCGAGAGCCCGCCCCTGCCGGTCCCACGCGACCACGCGCAGCCGCTCGTACCCAGCGACCTCGCGCGCATCCAACGCGCCGAGAAGAGCGTCTCGGTCACGAGCCGCGAACCGGTACGCCAGACCCCACGTGCTCTCACCCGGCGCGTCGATCACGGTGACCACTCGGCCGGGCCGATCCGGCGTCCCCCGGTGGTCCGGAGACGCCTGCCAGAACCTGCGAATGTAACCGTCGATGCGCGCGACTTTCCGGTCTAGAAACGGGAAGTCAGGGCGCCAAATCAAGGAACCATACCCAAACACCCACGGGTCCGCGTCACCTTCATCTGTTGCGTCCAAGTCTGGCACGAGCTTTGCTCCCCATCGT
>JAAZYN010001128.1 GCA_014239625.1 Myxococcales bacterium
GACCCTGAGCAAGGGCTCATGGAAACGACGACGTGCCGCCTGTGAGGTCTTGGCGGCGATCCCGGGGGACTCCGCCCGTGACGCCCTGATCGAAGTGCTCCGCGATCTGGACGAGGACGTCCGCCTCTCGGCGCTGCAGGCCCTGTCCAAGCGGGGCTGGGCTCCAGACACGCCTCGCGAGCACAGCCTGGCGGCGATCGCGGCCAGGCAACCAGCGAGCCTGCTGAAGAACCCCGCGCGCCTGGACGTGGCCACACTCGAGGGAGCGCTGAGCCTCGGCGGTCACGTCTTCCGCAACGAGGTCATCGACGTCTTGGAGCGCACGCCCGGCTGGGCGCCCAACGGCGACATCCTGGCTACGGTGCTGGTCACCCGGCTCGACGGGCGCGGCGCGCTAGAGCATCCCCGCGGACTCGACGCTGTGATGTTGGCGCTGGACCGGACGTGGCAGGAGATCCCCCACCGCGCGAGGCTGACGCGTGCGCTGCACGACCTGCCCACCGAGACGCTGAGCCGCTTGGCCCGATCGGAGACCCACGGCTGGCGGGCTCGCGAAGCGCTGTGTCGGGCGCTCGCCCGACCCGGCGATGACCTGGCAGCGGAGATCGCGACCCGCTTCGTCCACGACGATGATGACGACGTGCGCAAAGCTGCGCTCCAGGCCCTGACGCGGATTGGCACCATGGCCGCGGCCCGTGGCTGCGCCACAGGGGCCGAGTCGCCCTTCCGGGAAGACCGCAAGCCCGCCGCGAGCGCGTTGGCGGCCATTGGAGAGCCCTCGCTGCCCCTGCTCCAGGAGCTGGCCGCGTCACCGTGGTGGGAGGAGAGGCACCTCGTCGCGTCGGCGCTCCACGAGTGGCGCGGAGACCTGCGCGACGCGGCGGATATTCTGGTGTCGCTGGCCAGTGATCCGGTGCACCGCGTCAGCCAGATCGCACACGAGGCCCTGGACCAACACGGCGTCACGCCCAGGCCCGCGGCCGTTGGACAGGCCCTGCGGGCAGCCCAGGCGAGCGCCATGGATCGACTCGAGCCGTGGCTGGGGCTGGGGCCATCCCGCGCGATGACCGACCCCGAGCGGTGCCAACAGCTCAAGGACATGCTGGACGCTCACCCAGAGGAGCGACTGGCCCAGCGCGTGGGCCTCATCGCTGGCCTTCGAGCGGCGCCGCTGAGCGGCTGGTTGCGGAGCAAGGCGAACAGCCAGCACTTTGGAGTCCGGTTGGCCGCCGCGGAGGCGCTGCGCTCGATGGCCAGCGTGACGTGCCACCTGTGCGACGGCAAGGGCTCTATCAGCTGCCCGGGATGCGACGGCGAGGGCGAGCAGGTCTGCGGGACCTGCGATGGAGGCGCCATGGCTCGCGTCCCCTGCCCCGAGGACGACTGTAATGCACACGAGACCACCCGCGCGATCGACAGCCTGCCATGCAAGACCTGCCGTGGCCGAGGCACCATCGCGGCGCCGTGCGCCGCATGCTCGGCGGGCGCGGTGAGGTGTCGGCTGTGCCACGGCTCGGGGCGCAACCGGTGCCCCCTGTGCGATGGCACC
>JAAZYN010001129.1 GCA_014239625.1 Myxococcales bacterium
CGCAGCCCGACGCTTGGGCCAACCACAGGGTGGCGAGCGCGAGAACCCAGAGCTGGCGACCCAACCTACCGACCATCATGAAATCCACAGTTTCAGAGGCTAATGCGAATCGTGCGAAATGAAAACCTGGAGGGCCCGGCGGCCTCGTAGAGGCGAGGCTGATATAAAAGCCGGCATGGAGCAAGAGGCCCGTCGCGAGATCCTGCGCCAACTACTCACCGGAGACAACGCGCGGCTGGAGGAGACCCGCGCGCAGGACGCCCGGCTCGCGCGCGGGATCCGGCGGGCCACCTGGACCGCCCGGACCGGAACCACCAGCGTGTGGCTCGGCGTCCTGGGGGGGCTCGGGATGGGGATCGCGGCGCTGCTGGGCGCACCATTGGGGATCCCAGCAGCCGCGGCGGCTGGCGTGGCGGCGCTCGGGTGGGGTGCCCGCGCCTCAGGGCGAGGGCGCGTGGCACAGCTGCAGGCGGAGCGGCAGCGGCTGCATGTCGACTATGAAGGCCGATACCTCGCCGCCGAGCGCGTCCTGGCGAAGATCGACCAGGTCCGCAGACGGCTGGCAGCGCGCTACGACCGCTACGAGCGAGAGCTCCATCGGCGCCTCGGCGCGGACCGCCCCGAGCACAAGGCGCCCGTCTTGAGCAAAGCT
The DNA here is from genome assembly GCA_014239625.1 of Myxococcales bacterium. Classification (GTDB taxonomy): domain Bacteria; phylum Myxococcota_A; class UBA9042; order PHBI01; family JAAZYN01; genus JAAZYN01. Next base: position 653 of record JAAZYN010001129.1, read on the forward strand.
CGGGGCAAACACCTCGCAGCGGTTCGGCGCCTGGACCAACTGCAGACCCGCTGTGGACAGCTCATGGAGGAGCTCGACAAGGCCAGCAGGGTTGTTCAGGCAGAGGAGCGTTTCAGGGAGTTCGAGCTGGAGGAGATCGAGGCCAGCCAAGACGGCCTGGAACATGCCTGGGAGCGAGCCGACCTGGAGGGCGAGCTGGAGACGATGGTGCTGGAGTTCGAGTCCTTCACGGAGCTCGAGCACCTCAGGGTTTGATCACCCTGTGCCATCCTGCGATCACTCGCCCATACGCGACCACCGCCTCCATCACCTCCGCGCGAAGGGCGTCGGCCAGACCCGCCGCGTCCATCGCGAAGCGAGCCGCCATCTGCGCGGCGTCGAGGCCCTGCGCGGCGCGATCGGCTTCGTACTGCCGCGCCACCGCCAGGGTTCGGTCCAGGCGCGGCCGCCACAGCCGCTCGACCTCCGCCTCGGGCCATTCGGAGACAGCCTCCAAGGCCTCTCCAATGGCGGCCAGGGAGGTCGGTGGTGACAGTCGGGACAGGGCGGCGCGGATCAACCGCCACCCGAGCTGCGAGCGGGTGGTGACCCAGAGCAGCTCGTCGGGGGCTGCGCGGCTACCCGCCTCCGCCCGTTGATAGACGGCTGTCGGAATCGGCGTCAGCCCTCGACCGAGGGCCTCGAGCACGCTCACGAAGGCCTCGTCGCCGTCCCGCACCGGCGGCTGCAGCAGCATGAGCTCATCGCCCGCGGGAAAGAAAGCGGGCCCCTTGAGCACCGCCGAGCCCCGCGGCGTGTCGACGCAGGTGGCCAAAAATGTGTAGCCGTCGCCGTCCGCCGCGCGCCCCGCCGCCACGAGCCCGTCCGCCATCTGCCACACTA
>JAAZYN010000112.1 GCA_014239625.1 Myxococcales bacterium
TCCAGTCACGCCGAGCCCACGCGCGCTCAGGCTGCCGCCCGCAAGGCCCTCGATAAAATGCTCAAAGCGCCTGGCCTCAAGCGGGTGGTCGTCGGCGCCAGCGTCCGAGCGCTCGATGGGACCGCGCTTGCGGCGCACAACAGCTCCAAAGTCCTGAACCCGGCGAGCGGCACCAAGCTACTCACCACGGCGGCGGCGCTCCACTTTTTCGGCATCAGCCACCGCTTTCAGACGACCATCGTCGGCACCATCGACGCGTCTGGCCGGGCGGTCGGCCCATTGACCATCGTCGGGGCCGGGGACCCCAAGCTCATGCCGGAGCACGTCGCCGCGATGGCCGAGTCTCTCGTGAAGCAGCGTGGATTGCAGGAGGTGTCTACGATCGCGGTCGACGGGCGCATCTTCGCGGGCGATGGTGTGCCGCCGGCCTACGATCAGAAGACGACGACCGCGGGGTATCGCGCCTCCGTTGGCGCGGCGGCTAGCCACTTCGGCGCCGTTTGGTTGGGGCTGAAACCGGGTCGCGTAGGAACCCCGGCGGTCGCCTCGGTCTCGCCCCATGTGGGAGCCGTCGAGATCCTCAACTCAGTGACCACGACAGCCGGCCCGAAGTCCTCGATCCGCACCCAGGTGTCGCGGCTCCCCGACGGCAGAACTCGCATGGTGGTCTCCGGCACCCTCGCAGCCCGCAAGCGGCCCTGGAAAGAGAGGCGTCGCCTGGCCGATCCCAACGCGCTGACGGGCTACCTGCTCCGCGCGGCGCTTCGGAAACGCAAGGTTCGAGGGACCAAGAACGCTCGCGTGATCGTCTTGAACGACAGCGACGGTCCGCCACGGGGGGTGACTCTCGTGCGACACGAGAGCGCCCCCATGGGGGCCACCCTCAAAGACGTCAACGTATGGTCGAACAACTTCATGGCCGAGATGGTCTTTGCGCACCTGTCGCGGGTCACCAATCCCCTGTCGCCTGCCCAGTGGGCCGACAGCCAACTCAACGTTTCAGCGGTGTTGGAGCATCACGGGTTAGCCCCTGAGACGTTCCAGGTGGTCAATGGCTCAGGGCTCTATCGAGCCACTCGAATCAGCGCGGCGGCCATGACTCAGCTGTTGGTGCGGATGAGTAGGCCGCCGACCTTGTCGAAGCGGTTCAGCGATACGCTGGCAGTGTCCGGGAGCAGCGGCACGCTGAAACACCGACTGGGAGGCGCCCTGAGAGGTCGTTTCGTGGGTAAGACCGGCACCCTCGACGAGGTGGTGAGCCTGTCGGGCTACCTCACCACCAAGCGCGGCACGACGCTCGCCGTGGCCCTCATTGTGAACGAGGGGACGCCCAAGAGGACGGGAGCCTATCGAGCGGCTTTCGACAGGTTCTTGAGGCGATTGCACAGGCGGCTGTGAGGCGCTGCGGATACGAAGGGCACGCCGGCGCAGCAGCCACGGGGTGGGAAGCGGCGCCTGTGCCGCGCTCTTGAGCGGCCCTGGGGATCAGTTCTTGGGCGGCGGGCAGCGGAGCTGTCGCTTCATGATCCCCAGAACATCGATGCGCATCGGGTCTCTCGTCGGCATGAGCCTGACGAAGTGTCCGAAGTGGTTGCACGCGTACGTCCGCATGCCACGGTCTTTGTAGAGGTATCCCAAGATACGATGGGCATGAGGGTAGGTGTCGTGGGCGGCGTTGACCGACCGCACGAAATGCCGCTCGGCCTCGCTGCGCTTACCTCTCTTGACGGCGATTTCGCCCAACACGAAGTGCGCCCCAGGGTGCTCCGGGTTGCGCTTGAGAACTTCGTTGAGGAGCCCCTCGCTCTCTTTGAAGTTCTTGGTGCGTTGGAGAGCGTCCGCGTACTCGATGACGATATCGTCACGCTCCGGCGCCAACAGCATCGCCTGGTTGAAATCCAGCATCGCCTTTCGATAAGAGGCGTTGATGATGTAGATGCGGCCACGGTTCAAGTAAACATCTGGACGAATGCTCTTCTTCTCCAGAGGCGATGTGAACTTCGCGTAGCGCTTGACGATGTAGTTGTATTCACGGAGCGCCGCGGCGCGCCTGTCCACACCCCCCACCTGTGTGAGGACCTCGGCCAGGTTAAAGCGTATACCGAGGTTATCCGGGTCGAGCTGGACCGCCTTGAGAAGATAATCCGCGCTCTTGCGGAGCTTGGTGCTCTTGTCGAGAGAGGTCGTCGAGTCAGCCTCCGCTTCAGCCCTCTCATTGAGGCCAAGGTACAGATAGGCCCGCGCGCTCGCTCCAGAAATCTTGAGCGCGTTGCGGAGCACCTGGTCAGCCTCCAGGTAGTTCTTTTTCCGGGTCAGGATGCCGCCCCTGATGATGTTCGCCTCGATGTGCTCCCGCGACTCCTTGAGCACCGCGTCGACGATGGCAGCTGCGTCGGTCAAACGACCGAGATGATAAAGCACATCAGCATGCTCGACCTTCGCGTCGACGTCGAGCGCCTGAAGCTCGTCAAGTCGCTCGTAGTACGGTAGCGCGTCCGAATACATGCCCAACTTCGAAGTCAGCAACCTGGCGAAACCAAGACGAACATCGGTCCTCTCGGGGGCGATCTTCAGCAGCTCTGTCATAGCCGCCTTGGCTTTCATCGTCTGGTCCAAGGCGATGTAGAGCTTGGCCAGCTTCTCGAGGACCGGCACCTTGTTGGTCGCGGTCTTGACCCCGCGCTCGAGGGTCGCCAGCGCCAGACCTGGACGAGAGGTGTTCTCTTGCAGCTTGGCCAGCTCAATGTACGCCGGGGCGAAGCTGGCGTCGTCGGTCGTGATCGCCTGATAGATGCGTTTGGCCGTGGCGACGTGCTGTTGCTCCATCTCGAACTTTGCCTGAATCATCCGAAGGCCCGTGTCTTTCGGGTGATCCACCAAGCCTTTCTTGAGGATCAGGCGCGCTGTTTCGTTGCGCTTCTCTACCAGGTACGCCCCCACCAGCGCGTTCACGAACTTTGCAGACCGACACCCCGCCCCGCATCGTTCGAGGTACTTCAACGCTTCGGGACTCTTCCCTTCTTTGGTGAGCCAGGACGCCAGCTCGATCGCTGTGGTTTCGTCTCGAGGTAGCACCGCCAAGGCCCGCTTCAACGAGGCGATGTAGTCCTTGTGGCGTTCGTCTTGCCTGTTCAGGTTCGCGATAAGCCGATGAGCCTGAAACTGCGCCTGCGGGTTCTTCTCGAGCTTGGCTTTCGCCAGGGCATCGCCCACTGACTTGCGGGCGTCTGCAAATCTGCTCTCCTGTGCAGCGATGGAGCCCAGTTGAATGTGCGCCAGCGAGTGGTTGTCGTTCAGCGCTCGGAGCCGCTCAAAGGTCTTCCGCGCCTCCTTCATGCGCCCGGTCTTCATCTCGATCATGCCAAGATCGTAAAGCGCCGACTGCATCTTTGGTGCCTTCTTCAGGGCGCCCAGATAGAATTCTCTTGCAGCCGACCGCTTACCCTGCTTGAGCAAGGACCGCCCACGCAGATAGAGATGGTCTGCGGTCGGAGGCTTTGCCCCCTTCAGCAGGGCCTCCGCAGCCGCGACAGCCTCGCCCTTCTTGGGCTGGGTCAGCTTGGTCAGGACATCGAGTTGAGGGTCCAGTTTTCGTACCGCTGGCGACAACAGCTTCCTGCTGGTCGTGTTGTTCTGCGGAGTGGCATGAAAGATCGAAGGGTGCCTGTCCTTGAGGTGCAACAGCGCAGACACCAGCTGAGCCTTGACTCGGTCCTTCGCTTTGCCCTTTCGAACCTTGGCTGTCAACGCCTTGATCTTCTTCACCAACGCCTGCGGGCTGTCCTCGGCAAACGCAGAGGTCCACTTCGGCGGCGGTGGCTTCTGGTCCCGCGCTCGCGGCGTGGAGATCCGCGAGCCCGTGTCCGCTTCGCCAAAAATAGCGTTTATCCCGAACGGGCCCAGATCGGTGAAGCTGAGCGACAGCCCCCCGACCAACACCGCGGCGCCCAAGGCCACCAAGCGAGCCTTCCGCTTGTTCGCGCGCTTCTTTCCGCTGCGCCTGCGTGCCCGACGCCGGGCGCCGGGCGCCGGCTTACTCTGAGGATGGGCCTGATCGTCGGAGCCGTCGTCCAGATCGAACAAGGGGGCAGCGCCATCGCCGGCGGCAGCGGCAGCGGCAGCGGCCCCAGTCGTCACCTTGAAGGTCGACTGAGTGCCCAGATCCTGCGCCTGCTGCGCGCCCATGATGGGCTCGACGTCGATCGGTGGGGGCTCTCCTCCCTGCTCGAATGAGGCGCTCCCGAAGGGGTTTTCATCAGCCGCCTGCGTGCCGCCGAACGGATCATCCCAGGCTGCATGGCCAGAGGGAGCGGAGGGCGCGCCGAAAGGGTCCGCGCCGGGCATGCCGAAGGGATCCGAAGCGACACCGCCGGGAGCGCGCCCGCCCGCTGTGGGGATGGAGGCGCCGTCTGGGGCCTGGCCAAATGGATCGCCACCCGCGACCGGATTGCTTGGGGCGCCGAAGGAGCTCGGCGCGCTGGAGCCGGCGAAGGGGTCCGGGCCGCCAGAGAAGGGGTCTTCGCTCGCAGGCGTGCCGAAAGCGCCGCTTCCCACGGAGGCATCAAAGGGGGCCGCGGGAGCAGGGGCGGAGGATGTCCCAAAAGGGTTCGACGATCCACCGAACGCGCCGGAGCTCGACGAGGGGCCCGCCGGAGACTGGCCGAATGGAGTAGGCGCGGGGCTTCCGAACGGATCAGCGGCGGGCCCGGGCGCGCCGAAGGGGTCGGCGGCCCCGCTCTCGGAGCTGCCGCCGGCGGCGAAGGGATCGTTGGGGGCGCCAGCGCCGAAGGGATCTGCCCCAGGTGCGGAAGCGCCGAAGGGGTCAGCGGGCGCGCCGAAGGAGCTCCCGCCAGGCGCTGCACCGAAGGGGTCCGGAGGCGCCCCGAGGCCTCCCTCGTAGGTGTTTATCGCCTGACCTTGGGTGGCGCCCAGCGGGTCTGTCTGCCCGGCAGACGACGCGAACGGATCCCGCGGCCCAGCGCCACCCTGCGCGCCCGACGACGGGGTGGAGGCGCCGAATGGGTCTACCCCCGTCGGCCCGCTGAAGGGGTCCACGGACGGCGCCGACGCGAAGGGGTCAGCGGCTTGCCCGAAGGGATCCGCCGGGGGTGGCGCGGCGGGGCGTGGCGGGGCGTTCACGGGCTGGCCCCAAACGCTCTGATGAGCGCCGCCAGCCCCGACAGGGGCGACCTCTTCATTCGACGGACCGGCCCAAACTTGGGTCCCGCCCGTCTGGACCTGCACTCGCTCCCCACCCCGCGGCTGCGACGGCGCAGCTGGGCTACCTTGCGCCCTCGGGGGCGAGCCGGCGGGCGGCGCTGGGCCGGCACCACCTGCGCCCCAGACCCGGTCAGCGGTGTGGGTCGTGGGTGCACGGCGGTACGTCCCGATGACGTTCGCGTCCGATTCGGGGCCCCCCCCCCGCGCCCGACTTCCAGCTGCCTGATCAGCCGGCCCCGGCCCCGGCCCGTGACGGCCGGCGCTGGCAGCCTCGCTCACCGGCGGCTTGTCCCAGATGTGGAAACAGACGCTGCATACGACCTGGGTGCCGCTGGTGGGTGCCTTGTTTTCGGTCCCGCAACTGGGACACGTCACGCTCATCGCCCGCCGTCCTGGAGCAGGTCGCGGAGCCTGGCAGCCTGCGTTATAAGGGGCGTATGGGAATTGGTTATCCGCACGGTGCGAGATCCTAACAGTCGCTCGGAGCAAGGGTCAAGGTAGTGAAACGGTCGCGCATTACGCCGGAACAAGAGCCGCCGCCGCGGCAACGAACGCTATCGCCTCGCCTTGAGCGCTGACCCAACGTTCAGCGCAGTCGTTGGCACCGCGGGACATGTGGACCACGGCAAGACGACCCTCATCTCCCACCTCACGGGCATCGACACCGACAGGCTGTCCGAGGAGAAGCTCCGCGGTATCAGCATAGAGCTCGGGTTCGCTTGGCTGGATGTCGACGGGCGGCGGCTCGCGGTCATCGACGTGCCAGGCCATGAACGCTTCGTCCGACAGATGATCGCCGGCGCCGCCGGGATCGATCTCGTCATGCTCGTCGTGGCCGCTGACGAAGGGGTGATGCCGCAGACCCTGGAGCACCTCGACATCTGCCAGCTCCTGAATGTTCGGGTCGGCGCGGTGGTCTTGACCAAGACCGACCTGGTGGACGATGACTGGCTGGAGCTGGCGACCGATGATGTGGTGACGACCGTCGCTGGGACGTTCTTGGACGGGGCGCCCGTCTGGCATTACTCGGCCGGCGACGAAGACGCCCGGGCAGCGATCGTCGACGGGCTCGCGGAGCTGACGGACAAGGCGCGCGCTGATGGGCAACTGGCCACTCGGAGCACAGACCGGCCATTCAAACTGAGCATCGACCGCGTCTTCACGATGAAGGGGTTCGGCACTGTCGTCACCGGGACCACCGCCTCCGGAGAGCTGCGGGTCGGAGATATGGTGCGCGTGCAGCCCCACGGCTCGCCGGGCAGGGTGCGAGGAATCCAACTCCATGGCGCCACCGTGAGCGCCGTGGGTCCCGGCCAGCGAGCGGCGATCAACCTGCAGGGGATCGAGCATGAACACCTGCACCGGGGCGACGTGCTCGTCGCCGGCAGCGGTGGGTTGGAGGCCACCTCCATGGTGGACGCCGAGGTCCGCGCGCTGTCCCGACTAAAAGCTCCGATCAAGGACCGCGCCAAGGTCCTTGTGCACGTCGGAACGGCACAGGTCCAAGCGACCCTGGCGTTGGTTGGACACGACGAGCTCAAGCCCGGTGACCGCGCGCCATGCCAGCTTCGGTTCGACCATCCGGTCGCCATCCTTCCAGGTGAGCCCTTTGTAATTCGCGGGTTTCAGGTGCTCGACCGGTACGGCAAGACGCTGGGCGGAGGGCGCGCTTTGGCGCCACAACAACGGCGACACCGGCGCTCCAGCTCCGCAGCGGCGGAGCTGATCGAGGCCTTGGCAGGGAGCGACCCTCGCGCCGCGATCGTGCGCTGGGTCGCCTTTTGCGGAGAAGCCGGCTGCCCGGCGGTGGGGCAGCTGGGCCTCGCCCTTCCATTCGAATTGGCCACCATCGATCGGGCGGTTACCGAGGCCGTCCAGGGTGGAGAGCTGCTGCTCCAGGGAGGGCTGTTGTTCGCGGCCACGACGGTGCAGCATCTCGCCGAAGCGGGCCAGCACGCGATCGCCGCCTTTCACGACAACCAGCCCGCGCGTTATGGGATGCTCGTGCCAGAGCTAAAGACCCGGCTCCGGGGCCGGCTCGCGCCGGAGCTCTTCGCTTGCGTGCTGTCGGCCTTGACGCAGGACGGCCGCTTCCTTCGACGGGGCGAAATTCTGGCCCGGGCTGGATTCGAGCCGCGACTGACGGTCGCACAGCAGCACGCGGTCACGCAGGTCGCGCAGGCGCTCGAGGAGGGCGCGCTGACCCCACCGAGGGTTCAGGACCTCCCCGAAGCGCTGAACCTCAGCCCTGAGCGTATCACCGAGGCGCTCGAGCTGTTGCGTCAGTCCGAGCGGGTCATCCGCGTCAACAACGACCTTACGTTCGACGCCGCGTGCTTGGCGGAGCTCGAACGGCAGCTGCGCGATTACCTGCGCCGGAACGACTCCATGGACACGGCGGCGTTCAAAGCCATGACGGGCGCCAGCAGAAAATGGACCATCCCGCTCGGCGAGTACTTTGATCGGGTCCGGTTGACGATCCGCATCGGCGACATTCGCCGGCTGCGCGACCAGGGGTCACCTCCCAGCTGATCGGACCCGCCGGCTGCGCGACCAGGGGTCACCTCCCAGCTGATCGGACACGCGAGTCAGGTTGGGGTGTCTTGGGGGCGGATGTTTCAGTGGACTCCGCCAACCCTCTCGGTTCTGATGCGCCCGCCGTCGCCGCAGCTCGGCTCGACGCTCAACGCATCTCCGCGGCGCGATGGCCCGGCTCCGCCGCTGCGACCGGCGGACCCCGCGACGCTGCCGGACGCGATCTGCCTCGGGGGCTCGACCGCGACGTCACGCGACGGTGCCCTCCTTCAGTCCGGGCGGGGTCACGCCGTATGATGCGCGGCGGGCTGGCTACTTGTGATAGGGGGTGCGATCGATGATCGATCGGGCCCGGAAGAGCTGCTCCCAGAGGACCACGCGGGCCAGATCGTGGGGCAACGTAAGAGGCCCAAAGCTCCACGAGACCTGCGCTCGCTCGAGGACGCTCTGCGCGAGCCCGTGCGAGCTGCCGAGCACGAAGGTGATGTCTCGATGGCCCCGCTCCTGCCACCGCTGAACGTCTGCGGCGAGCTGAGTACTGGAGCGCGTCTTTCCCGCCCGGTCCAGAGCGACCAGGAACTCCCCGCGGTTCAGCTTGGCGAGCAATCGGGAGGCTTCTGTCGACAGGGCCTGAGCGATCTCAGCCGGGCTCTCGCGTCTCAACGAGACCGCTTTCACAAAGGTCTCGTCGACACCCACCGATGGGTGACGCCGGAGACGCTCGCGATAGTCCGACGC
>JAAZYN010001130.1 GCA_014239625.1 Myxococcales bacterium
TAGCGCCTGCCCATCCGAAGGTTGCAGCCGAAGTCTGGTGAGAAATGCGGGTTAATGAGCACGCCTGGACGGAAACCCGCGCTTGCGCGATTACTGGGATATGCATGTTTGCCCAAGCGCGATGATCGCCGGGGGCGTGTCGACCCCGCCCCCGACCTGTGGATGGCCGGCGCGACACGAACGCCGGCAGATGGCGCGGGCACCATGGGCGACGCGCCCAGGAGGTTCGTGATGACGTTGACGCCCACGACGATCTCGCGAGGTTTCGACGGCCTCTTGGAGCGCGCCGCCGCCGCCACCCTCGCGACATGGCCAGCGGTCTACGCCGACTACAACGCCGTCGAGAGCTCCGTTCGTAGCGAAGGGAAGCGACGCCGCTACGCGTACACCAAAAATATGCGCGACGCCGAGCTCGAGGAGCGCGACCGCGAATACCGAGAGGAGCTGCTGCCAGCCCTGGAGGCCGGTGCCGCGCACTTTATCGAGCTCCTGCTGGAGAGCTCGGACCGAGGCGCCTTGGTCCAGCGGTATGGACAACAGCTGCTGACCGTTTTGGAGGTCGGCCAACCTGAGCTGGCTCCGGTGAACGCCGAACTACGGCTGGCCGCGCGTAAGCTCACTCAAGCGTACGACAAAACGGTCGCCGGCGCGGAGGTCATCGTGGCCGGTGCGCCCGTCACGTTGGCCAAGGCGCGAGGAGGCACCTCCTCTCAGGACGCCGCGCTGAGGAAGGAGTCGTGGTTGGCGTGGCGCGGCTGGCACCTGAAGGAACGCGATCGGCTCGCGAAGATCTTCACGGATCTGGTGCAACATCGGGACGAGATGGGCCGAAACCTGGGCCATGACAACTTCATCCCGCTGGGCTACGCCGGGATGGGGCGCACCGACTTCGGGCCAGCCGACTCCCAAGCCTTTCGGGATGCCATCGCTCGCCACGCGGTGCCGGTGCTGAGACGTTGCCGCGCGGAGCAGACAGCGGCTCTGGGGCAGGAGACGCTGCGACCTTGGGACGTGGGGTATCACCCGAAGCTGTCGCTTCCGGATGGCATCGCCGAGCCTGTCTCCGAGCAGCTCGACAAGGCTCAACAAGTGTTTGCCCAGCTGTCGCCGAAGCTGGAGGCGCACTTCTCCTATATGCGCGCCAACGGGTTGATCGATCTCGAAAACCGCCCGGGCAAGGCCGCTGGCGCCTATTGCACGGCCTTTCCCGACGTCGGCAAGGTGGCCATCTTCTGCAATTCGGTGGGTAACGAGCGCGACGTCTCCACCCTGTTCCACGAGATGGGTCACGCCTTCCAGTGTTGGGAGAGCCAGTGGATCGAAGCCATCGCGCTCCGCTGGCCGACGATGGAGACCGCAGAGATCCACTCCATGGGGATGGAGTTTTTGAGCTTGCCGTTCTTGGAGCCCTTCTTCGGACCGGCCTACGCCAGACGATTTGCTCGGGCGCGGTGGAAAAAGGCCGTCGAGTTGTTGTGCTACGTGTCGGTGGTCGACGCTTTTCAGCACTGGGTCTACAGCAACCC
>JAAZYN010001131.1 GCA_014239625.1 Myxococcales bacterium
GCCCTCGGGTTTGGTGGCCATGAACCAGGAGTAAATCAGCGCCACCCCCTCCGGGTCGGAAGAGCCTGAGCCGTCGAGGGTCACCTCGGCGCCGCTGATGACCGACTGGGCCGGCCCAGCCTGGGCGATGGGTGGATCGTTGGTCTCGCAGATGGCGAGGTGGCAGAAGTCGCTCTGGCACTCCGCGTCGTCGCTGCACGGATCGCCGTTGGGCAGCAGTCCGGGATCGACCACGACCACGGCGACCGTGGCCGGCGTCGAGGACAGCTCGCCGTCGTGGACCTCGAGGTTCAGGGTGTAGAGCCCTGGGAGTTTGGGCACATAGGCTGGAACGGCTAGGGTCTTTTCGTTCAGTTCGGGATCGGAGCCGGCCGGCATGTCGACGAAGGACCATAAGTAGGTGAGGCTCATGAGCTCGGGATCGGAGGACGCCGACCCATCCAGGGTGACCAGCGCCCCGAGTTCGACCGTCTGGCTCGGCCCCGCGTCGGCCAGCGGCGGCTCGTTCGTCTTGCACAGCTCCTCAAAGCAGAAGCCGCTCTGGCACTCGACGTCGCCTTCGCAAGGCTCACCGTCGCTGGCCAAAGACGTGGACATAGCGACGACGGCGATGACCGCCGGCAGCGAGGGCAGCACTCCGTCGTTGACGACGAGTCGCACCGTGTAGACCCCTTCGACGTCGGGGGTGAAGGAGGCGTTCGCCGACAGCTCGTCGTCGTGCACGATCGCTGCGGTCGAGCCTTCGGGCGCGTCGTTGACGGCCCAGCTGTATTTCAAGGGCAGCCCCTCCGGATCTGCCGAACTCGAACCGTCCAGCGCGGCGGTGGCTCCCAACGTGATCACCGTCGTCTTGCCGGCGTCGGCGGTGGGTGGCTCGTTGGTCTTGCAGGCGCCGTCAAAGCAGAACAGGGACTGGCACTCCTCGTCCTTGGTGCAGGGGTCGCCGTCCGGTCGCAGCTCTACCTCTTCTTCGACGGCGAGGAGCCCAACGGCGACGGTTGGCGAGGTCACCTTGTCGTCGTTCACTTGCAGATAGGCGACGTACACCCCGGGGAGGTCGGGCGTAAACCACGGTCGGGCCGCGATCGGGTCGTCGAGGATGGCGTTCGAGCCCACCGGAAACTGCGCCAGCTCCCAAGAATACCTTAGCGGGTCACCGTCGTCGTCGCTCGAGCCGGTGCCATCCAGCTGGAACGGCTCGCCGACGGGGATCTGGCTCCACACGCCGGGGTCGGCGATGGGCGCAAGGTTCGCTGCGCACACCCCATCTTCGCAGACAGCGCTGTCGCAGTCAGCGCCCCCGGAGCAGGGAGCTCCCACAGGCTGAAGCGGGATGGTTCCGTCAGAGTTCAGAGCGATGACCAGAACCTGCGCCGGTTGACTGGATTGGAGCGCGTTGTTCACCACCAGCTCGATCTCGTAGATGCCACCCACGTCGGGCGTCACAGTGACGCTCGACCCGGACCGACCCGGCTCGCCGACGGGGATCTGGCTCCACACGCCGGGGTCGGCGATGGGCGCAAGG
>JAAZYN010001132.1 GCA_014239625.1 Myxococcales bacterium
CGCGCTCGTAGCGCCTGCCCATCCGAAGGTTGCAGCCGAAGTCTGGTGAGAAATGGGGGTTAGGGCACGCTCTGACGTCCATCAGGCGCCGGGTGGGCTTCAGGATTCAGCGAACCCCCCCGTTGTCTTTCCTTAGGAGGCGCCGTCGGGGCGCACGCGACGCTGAGGCGCGACGTTTGCGCGCCAACAGCTACCCCAGCTACCCCAGCACCAGCTTGGACGAGGAGATCATCGTTTGAAGATCGAATCTTCATCGATCGACCTGGCCGCAGCTCACGAGCTGAAGCGCTCGACCGTAGAGGCCCGGCGCGTCCAGGCCTGGCGGCAGCGCCTGAACGAGCCCCCCGCGGCGACCAGCGGGCGCTTGCCCAGGGACTCGGTGGCGATCTCGCCGGAAGGGAGCGCGCTCCTCCCCACGCCCACAGAGCTCGACGTAGACAGCCCGATGTCGGAGGTCGCCGAGGTCGAAGTGCAACTCCTGAAGCTCATCCTGGAGGCGCTCACTGGACAGTCGTGGGACCTCATGACCCCCAAGGAGGTGCTGGACGCCTTCGAGGCCGGGCCACCACCGCAGGCGCCGCTGCAACCGCTCGATCCGACACCGGTCCCACGGCCACGGGGCGGGGAGCGCTGGGGGATCCAGGCCGACATCTATCACTCCTTTCGAGAGCAGGAGAAGACGTCGTTTCAGGCTCGGGGAGTCGTCACCACGGCGGACGGACGTGAGATCGCCATTGACGTGGAGTTGCGCATGGCGCGTCGGTGGGCCGAAGAGCACGTCGTCTCGGTTCAGCTAGAAGGTGAAGACCCCACGCAGAGGATGGTCGACCCGCTCGTCATCAACCTCTCGGGTGACGCGGCCGCGCTGACCTCGACCCGTTTCAGCTTCGACCTCGACGTCGATGGTCAGGTCGACCAGATCGCCATGCTCGCGCCGGGCAGCGCCTACCTCGCGTTGGATCGAAATCAGGATGGGGAGATCAACGACGGCAGCGAGCTCTTCGGTCCGACCACCGGTCACGGGTTCCACGAGCTGGCCCAGCACGACTCGGACGCGAACGGCTGGATCGACGCAGGCGATAGCATCTTTGAGCGGCTGCGCCTGTGGTCCCAGCGTTCCGACGGGAGCTCGCGTCTGGTGGGCTTGGGCTCCGCCGGTGTCGGCGCCATCTATCTCGGCCACATCCAGACCGCCTTCCAGCTCAACGATTCGCAAAACCAGGCCCTCGGACAGGTCACCGACAGCGGCGTGTTCCTGCACGAAGACGGCCGCGTCGGGACGGTCCAGGACCTCGACCTGATCGTGTGACCGGCGCATGTCGCTCGGTCTGTCGTGACCTGGCGAGGGGGCGCGGCCACCCGCGGGCAGCCGGCCAGGCCGAGAGGGCGCGGGGAGGTGTGGGCCGGACGTTCACGGCTCTGCGGCTGCGGCCGTCGGAGACCGCTGACTATTCCCACCAGAGTTCGAGCGACACCGAGGAGGGGTAGGTGAAACGAGCGTGGCGCGGACCGGAGCCGAC
>JAAZYN010001133.1 GCA_014239625.1 Myxococcales bacterium
CCGAGGATCCCAAGCATGAGCCAGAGTCTGGTGAGAAATGCGGGCTAGCCCATCCGCTCCGCGAGCTTCGTCGCCGCCTGATAGGCCAGCGTCTCGATGGAGACCATGGGGTTGACCCCGGAAGCGGTGGGGAACAGCGACGCATCCATGACGTAGAGGTCATGGACGCCGTGGACCCGCGCGTCGCCGTCGGTAGCCGCGCGCGTGGGGTCCGCCCCCATCCGCAAGGACCCCATCTGGTGGAAGGACACGTAAGTCATGCGCGTGGGTGACACGCCCGCGCGGTCGAGCGCCTCGCCAAAGCCACGGCTCGAGGCCTGGGCGCCGGGTCGCCAACGCGCCGCCGTGTGGGTGGTGGCCAGAACCTCTTGCGCTCCCGCCGCCGCGAGCACCTCAGCCGCGCGAATCACACCTTGTCGGGCGTGCGCCTTGTCCCGCCCGCTCATCGCGTAATCCACGACGGTGGCACCCCGCTTCGAGCGGCTCACCTTGCCAAAGTCCCGATCGCGGAGGAGGACCCCTATCAGCGACCAGTTGCGGTACCCCGCGAGCAGCGACTTGAAGGCGTGGGGGCTGGTCCAAGGCACAGTGGCCGCGAAGCCGACGGGGTGCAGCGGCGCGGTCTCGAACCGGACGCCATACCCGCGGCCATCGAGGTCGGCGAACTGTTCGGAGATCCGCGCTTGCATGGTCCCGCTCCAGGGGTCCACGTAGGTGTCGGGGAACTTCCCGTACACCAGCGTGACCGGATGCAGTCGCAGGTATCGCCCGATCGCCCGCGACGCGATGCCGCTTCGGAGCAGCAGCGCGGGGCTGTGGATGGCGCCGCAGGCGACGACCACCGCGCGGGCGTCGACCCGCAGCGGCAGCGATCCGTCGACGCGCGCATCCACCCCCACAGCTCTGGAGCCGCGCATCCGGATGCGATGGACGTCCGCCCCGGCGACGATGCGAGCCCCGGCTCGTTGGGCGTCCGGCAGCCAGGTGTGGGCGGTCGAGCGTTTGGCCTCTCGACGGCACCCGTAGCCGCAGTAGCCGCAGTCTTGCAGGGTGCAGCCGACGGCGTTGCGCGGCAGCGGCTTGCAATCCCACCCCAGGGCGTCGAGGCCACGCTGGAGCACTACGTCGCGCGGCCCCATGGGGGGCGTGGTGTTTTCGGTGTTCACGCCGAGACGCTCGATAACCGCGGCCTGCGCCGCGTCAAAGCTGGCTCCGCTGAACAGATCTCCGAGCCCGGTCGTGTCGTCCCACTCAGCCCGCACCGATGACGGCGTCTGAAGGCTCGTCGAATAGTTGATGAGCGTGCCACCGCCCACTGCCTTGCCCTGATAGATGGCGACGCCGTGATCGCGTGTGAGGAGTTGTTCCCGCATGGGTTCAGGCTCCTCGGCCCGCTCGCGCCAATCGAACTCAGACGGTCGATACAGGTCGCCACGCTCCAAGACGACCACATCGAGACCGGCTTCAGCGAGCACGGCAGCGGCGACCCCACCACCCGCTCCGGAGCCGACCACC
>JAAZYN010001134.1 GCA_014239625.1 Myxococcales bacterium
TCAGGCAAGTCCTTCCTCGCCTGTGCCATGGCGGTGGCCTATCTGAAGAAGGGGACCTACCGTCGGATCGTCCTCTGCCGTCCCGCCGTCGAAGCGGGCGAGAACCTCGGCTTCCTGCCCGGTGACATGGCGCAGAAGATCGACCCCTATCTGCGCCCCCTTCATGACGCTCTCAATGCGCTGCTGCCGCGACTGCAGGTCGAACGCTACCTCGAAGAGGGCGTCGTTGAGATCCTGCCGCTGGCCTACATGCGCGGTCGCACGCTCGACAATGCGGTGATCATCCTCGACGAAGCTCAGAATACGACCGATGGGCAGATGAAGATGGCCCTCACGCGTCTCGGCCGCAACTCGAAGATGATCGTCACGGGGGACATCACCCAGATCGATCTGCCGGGTAAGGTCCCGTCGGGACTGGTGCGGGCCCGTCGCATCCTCTCCGGCCTCGAAGGTGTCGGGTTCCTCCATCTGTCCAAGGCCGACATCATGCGACACCAGGTGGTGCAGGAAATCGTGCGCGCTTACAGCAAGGATGATGAGACGGAGCGCTCCGGAGCCCGCGAGCGCCTGGGCCTTGGCGGCGACGATCGCCGACCGCGACCACGGGCCGATGGCCGTCCCGATCGCCGTGGGGGCGGGCAAGGCTGATCATGGCGGAGGTGCGCGGCAGGAATCGAGCCGAAACGAAGAAGGGCTCGCTCCGTCAGTCCCGCGCCGTTGACGCCATCGGCGGGGCTGGCGCCCGTCGCGGAGGAGTCGGTCGCGTCCCGGTTCCGGGGCCGATGGAGAAGCTGGTCTGCGCCGCCGCGTACTGCGGATTGGTCGCTGTCGTGATCGGCATCGGGCCGGGCCACGAGGGCGGGGTCGGCGCGTTCGCGGGCCTGGTGGGTCTGGTCCTCAGCCTCACATATCTTCTGGGACGCCATCTTGCTCGTGTCGAGCCCGAGTTCATTCAATCGACGCGGAGTCAGCTCGGACACTACGTCGTCGTCCTGATCGTGCTCCTCTCCGCGCGCGTGATGGTCGACGCCGCGGTGGGCGAACCGAGCTGGGGATGGCTGCCTTATCTGGTGCCGCTGCCGCTGGTCACCCTGGTGGCGCGCATCGTGCATGGCCAGCGCTTCGCGATCGAGCTGTCCGGCTACACCGGGCTGCTGCTCGCGGTGCTCTTGCTGGTGCGCGGTTGTCCCCAAGACATGCTGGTTCAGGTGCTGGCGGTCATGGTGGCGGGCGCTCTGGTCGCGGCGATCCTCGCCGGCTCGATCCGCAAGCGCTCGAAGCTGGTGAAGGTCGGTGTGGCCATCGGATTCGCACAGGTCGTGACCCTAGCTTGCCTGCAGGTCCTGGTTGGAGAGCTCGACCAGACGGCGCTCATCTTCGCCGGGCTGCAGGGGGTCGCCATCGGGTATGTCGTGACCGGCAGTCTGCCCATGATCGAGGCGCTGTTTCAGGTGCTCACCGACATCTCGCTCCTCGAACTGTGCAATCAGAACGACCAGCCGCTGCTTCGCAAGC
>JAAZYN010001135.1 GCA_014239625.1 Myxococcales bacterium
CGTGCCACCTACTCCTCCTCGGTTTCGCTCGAACTCTGGTGAGAAATGCGGGCTAAACATCGGGACGCGCGACACCGATCGGGCAGCCGACTACGCCAAATCGTTGACCCGGTGGCGGCCAGATCGGCCAGCGCCACGCGTTCGAGGGCTTGACAGTCGAGAGAACCGAAACCAGGCTGCAGCGTAGCCGCCCCTATTGCCCGCCTCTTCGGCGGAGTGTGCAGCGGCAGGAGGCATACGTGAACTTCCTAATCCCAGTGTTCGCTGGCCTGCGGCCCGCTCTTGAGGGCCCGCGACGACGCCGACGGCGTCCCGTCGGGATCGACTTGGCGCAACCAGTCCTGGGCCCTCGGTCCTCGTCAGCGACGACGCTCGCTCGCCAACCTGGAGCCGGGTGCAAACGAACACTGGCGATCGTCAAGCCGGTCCTCTGGGCGTTGTGTTTTGCGTCCCTCGCCGCTTGCGCGTCGACGTCGATCACCGACTCATGGATGCGCCCGGGCTACACGGGAGGGCACCAGGCGAAGAAGATCCTGGCCGTGGGCATCACGAGCACCGAGGGCAATCAAGTCATCTTTGAAGAGAGCTTGAGGCTTCGGCTCGTTGATATGGGATTTGTGGTGGAGCTGGGAAAGGACGTGCTCCCGAAGGACGCGGCGTCGATGGACAAGGCCGCGCTGCGCGACCTGCTGGTCACCCGTGGCTTTGATGCCGTTGTGACGATGCAGCTGCACAGCTTGCGGCACGAAGAGAAGTATGTGCCCCCGGTGTACGCAACTCATGGCTTCAACACCTATTATCCGATGGCGGTGACCATGGTCACCCGCCCCGGCTACGTCAAGGTGAGCCGCGTGGTCTCGCTGGAGGCGCGTCTTTACCTTCTCGACGGTCAGGGGATCGCATGGTCGTCCCGATCAAAAACCATCGACCCGGACTCGATCACCCAATACGCGAAGGAATACACCGACGTCATGGCCAAGCGCTTGCTCTCCGACGGCGCCATCAAGCGCTAATGACCGCAGGCCCAACGTTCGCAAGCGTCCGCTGAGCTCGCCGGCGCCTCGACTGCGCCCGCGTGCCGCCGAGCCATGACGCCCGGCGGCCATCGAGCAGGGATGACCGAAGGAGCGCCCCGCCCCGCCATCGAGTGGGGATGACCGCACGCTCGGCGTTCATACGCGTCGGCTGACCTCACCCGCGCCTCGACTGCGCCCGCGCGCGGCCGACCCATAGCGCCCCGCCGCCCGCGATCGCGAGTAGCCGCGCGCCCGACGTTCACACGCGTTAGCTCAGCTCGCCGGTGCCTCGACTGCGCCCACGTGCCGCCGACCAACGGCGCACGGCCGCCGGCGCAGGGACGGCACGACCGCTGGACAGACCCTCGTTGGCCGGCAGCCCTCACGGGACTTCGGTCGCAGCCGCCGACATGAACGGTCTGGGTTGGCCGTGGGTTAGCCCGGATAATTCATGGAACTTCGAGCGAAACCAAGGAGGCGTAGTGCTGCCG
>JAAZYN010001136.1 GCA_014239625.1 Myxococcales bacterium
CATATGCGTCGGTGTGCGCCCGGGGAGCGCTTTGCGCGTGAAGGTGACCTTGCCGAACCCTGGGAGGTTGTGGAAGTCGTTGCCGGCCGGCGTCCACGCCAGGTGTGTGGCGCGCTTGTTCGGCGTCCCGGCGTCGATCCGATAGAGGTTCACCGCCCAGGTCTCTCCTTCCTTCGGCGGACCCGAGACGCCCGGCAGCTGTGCCCACGGGATCGCCGTCTCGACCGTCCATTGGCGGTCTTTGTCATCCTGTTTGTTCGCGGTCCCCGCCACCTGGACCTTGGCCGTCATCCCCGACAGGGTCAGCTTCTTGGCGGCCTCTGCCCACGCCGGCTTGCGACGCGTCGTGAAGTGCGCGTCGAAGATGTCTTCGTTGGGCGAGATCTGCAGCTCGACGTAATCCCGGCCGTCGGCGCCCGGGTCCAGGTAGATCTCGACGCAGTCGCGCTCCCAGAGCTTGGCGTCGCGCCCTTTGCGGTCCGAGAAGATGTCTTGGTCGCGGGTGGTGAACCCCAAGTACAGGTTCGTGTCGTCCCAGGTCATCCGTGCCTGAGTCAGCAGCTTGACGTCCCCGCGCTGTCCGGTGGGGCTCACGAAGGGCGGCGTCGGGCGAGCTTTGCGCCAGGCCAGCTCGTCGAGCTTGCCGTCCACGGTGACCGCGGCGCCCGCGATATGCCCGGCGGTGTACTTCTTGGGCCCCAGCTTGGCCCCGGTGCGCGCCGCAGGCCGCTTTGGGGCTGCCGCCGTCCCGCCGGTGAGCCTCACCCGGGCGACCTCGATCCGGTCGTCAGAGCCCACCGGAACCTTCACCGCGCTGCGGTTGGTGACCTTCATCCGGATGTTCTGCTTGCGCTCGCGGTAGGCGCTCTCGTCGTAGATGCCGATCAACAGACGAGCGGTGCCGTTCTTGTAGTCCTTGGCCACGTCGATGGTCTGTTCGTCCTTGATGATCTGGCCTTTCTTCCACTTGCTCACCGCATAGAGCTCGCCGACGCCCTGATGATCGTGGTTGGTGCGTTTGCTTCCGTCGAGGTGAACGAAGATTTTCCAGCCGCCCGGCGGGATGTCTTTTAGCACCCGCCAGTAGTAGGCGACCTTGAACGAGCCCCCGACTTTGACCTCCTGCGCGGAGACATCCAACCCGATGAGCTCGAGCGTCTCGTCGAGGACCGCGCCGATGGCCTTCTGGGGCTTCGGTTCGCTCTTGAGGATGGAGGCCTCGATGGTGTTGGCCTGCTCCTTGGTCAGGACCCGCTTGCGGGGCTTGTTGCAGCCCACCGCTATCAGCACCAAGGATATCGCGAGTACTGCCATCACCTTTGCAACTCGTCGTGGCGTGTTCACGGAACCAATCTCCTTATGGTTGGACGGCCAAGCGTCGAGGTCACTATCGCGCTACGTCGATCAACGCAAGATGCGAGTGACAGAGGTACCGGTTCCGACTATGGTCCGCCTGCCATGGAGGCGAGCTTCTTCGACAAGCGCTTCATTATCGTCGC
>JAAZYN010001137.1 GCA_014239625.1 Myxococcales bacterium
GGCCAAAGAGGTCAACGTTGTGGATTTGGGCCGGGCGCTTCAGCTCAAGGTTGCGGAGTCCAAGGTCAATGATGTCCTGGCGCGGCTTATACAAGGTGGCGCTGTCGTCGCAGAGGTGGCACCCCATCGCGTGAGCCTCGAGGACCTGTTCATGAGAGAGGCGAGTCGTGAGTGAGCCGTGGGTGGCCAGGTGGGGCGTGTTGTCGGTGTCCCGGGTGTTCGCGATCGCGTCGAACACCTTCCGGGAAGCCGTGCGGCATCGCATATTCGTCGCCTTGGCTCTCACAGGCGCGGCGCTGTTGTTGTTCTCCATCGTCCTGAGCGAGTTGGCGGTCACCGGGCAATTGCGCCGGGTGTTGCTGGACTTCGGGCTGTTCGCGACGAGCTTTTTCTGCGTGGTGGCTGCTATCGCCTTGGGGGCCGCGTTGCTGCAGAGGGAGCTCGACAGGAAGACGGTCTACACGCTGCTGAGTAAACCCGTGTCACGGCACGAGTTCTTGTTGGGCAAGTACGTGGGGATGCTCGGGGTGATCGGCGCGGGCCTTGTCATCCTGGCCGCGGTCTGGGTGTGCGTCCTGTTGGTGCAGGAGGTGCCTGTCACCGTGGAGGTGTTCAAGGGCATCTTACTGGTGGCCATGGAGACGCTGCTGGTCACGGCCGTGGCGGTGAGGTTCTCGGCCATGTCTTCGGTGGTGGTCACCGGGCTGCTGGCCACCGGAGTGGTGGTGGTGGGTCGGTTGCTATACCTGGTCGAGGAGCTGTTGGCTGAGACGTCGCCAAAGGCGTTTTTCAACGAGAACCCGGATTCGCGGTGGCTTGGGGAGCTTCTGACGACGCTCTGGCCCGACCTCAGCGTCTTCAATGCGAGCCAGCAAGTCCTGCTAGAGGTAGAGATACCGTGGTCCTATCTGGGCCATGCGTTGACGTACTCGCTGGCGTACGCCGCAGTGTTCTTGTGCGTGGGGATGTTCGCCATTGGTCGGCGGGACTTCGTCTGAAGATGCGAGCGTGGATCATTGCCATCGGCTTGGTGATGCTCGGGTTGGTCGTGCGCGTCGCGCTCGGGGGCGTCGGTGCCCTCGACCGGGCCCGGAGCGCAGATGAAGTCGGCGACACGGTGGTGGCGGTGATGGAATATCGCCAGGCCCTGTCATGGTACCTGCCGATTGCGCCGTGGCGGGGGGACGCTGCCGATGGGCTCATGAGGTTGTCGCAGGCATCGCTGGATGCCGGTCGTTGGGAGGAGGCGGTGCTCCGTCTGAACATGCTTCGCAGCGGCTTTCTCGGTGGTCGGAGCCTCTTGGGGGTGGACGACGATGCGCTGAGCGCGGTCGATGTGTTGCTCAGCCGCGCCCTGGCGCAGTGGGAGGCGGAGGCGGCGAGGGGGAGCGCCATGGCGGCCAACAGCGCCGTCGCCGCCGCTGCCCTCGAGGCGGCGTCGGCCAACTCAGGCAGCAGCGGCAGTAGGCCCGCGCCCCATCCGCCGACGAAGGGCTG
>JAAZYN010001138.1 GCA_014239625.1 Myxococcales bacterium
GGCAGCACTACGCCTCCTTGGTTTCCCTCGAAGTTCCATGAATTATCCGGGTTAGCGATCGAAGGCTGCGAACACCGCGCGGGCGTTGTTGGCGTCCAGGTCGCTCACCTTCACGATCCCGTCACACAGGCGCGCCAGGGTGTCCTGGCGATGGTCGGCGACATCGATGACCACACCAAGGCAGCGGCAATCGTGGCTACGACGAAACTCCGAGAACTCCTCCACGTAGCCGAGATCGAGCTCCGCTGCGCCATCGGTGATCAGCACGATGTCACCGCGCTTGAAGCGCGCCTCTGCCGAGATGATCTCGCGGGCTATCGACAGCGGGGGACCGAAGTCAGTGCCGCCTCCGACGGTCTCTTCGGCGAACGTGAGCAGCGCCTTCCGTTTGAACAGGGGCCTCCTGGCGGAGCGTCTTGAGCGAGCTGGACCGCCCACGAGCGGGTGCCGTCTCACCCCACCCGGTCCGGACGAGAACGTCAACACCGTGACCTCGCGATGCTGCCGGCGCGCCCAATCCGCCAGCGTCAACGCCACCGCCTTTGCCCAGACCGCCTTACCTCCAGCCATGGAACCGCTGACGTCCAGGCAGAGCACCGCCGGGCCGCGCCCTTCGCGGTCATCACCGCGGGTACGGTAGCTCATCAGCTGGCGCTCCAGCAGGCGCCGCCGAAAGTCCCTCCGCAGCACCGGGTGGCGCATCGAGAGCAGCTCGTGGGGTAACAGCCGAGCCAGATCGTCACCCCGGGTGAGCCCGTAGACCTCCGTGCGGGCTCGGGGCACCTTCTGGCGTCTTGCGGCCCGAGCCTCAGCCCGGAACGCGCCGATGAGCTTGGCCAGGCGGGTGAGCAGCGCGTTGGTCGACAGCTTGTCGCTGAGGTCCATCGCCGCGATGGCGTCTCCGCCGTCCCCTTCGCCGGGGGCCTCCATGGGCAATGGCAGTGGCGCATGGCCGGTCTCCTCGGCCTGCTGCATCCGATCTTTCAAGGCGTCGAGCGCGCCGCGCATGCGAACCAGGCTTTCGTTGGGGACCTGCCGAGCGGCCTCTTCGATCTGCGCCTGCCGCCCCGCCAACGCCGCCTGGGCCTCTTGAGCTGCTTGCCCCATGGCGCTGGCCTCGGTCCGCAGAGCCCGCTCCAGGCTTGGGTCGCCGCCCCCCCGCTCGGCGAGCTCGTGAGCACTCTGGGCCTCTTCGAGAAGCTCACGAAGGTCGCGTTCAGCCGCGTCTGCTGCCAGCTGGGCGCGAAGCTCTCGGGGGAGCATCAGGCGCCCCGCCTTGAGCTCCCGGAGAAGCTCTCGGCCCACCCTCAGAGTCGCCAGGCCTGCGTTGTCGGGCCTGAGTTGCGTCAGTCGATGGAACTCCACAAAACGCCGGTCCCCGGTCAACTCGCTCAACAGCTTGTGGCGCAACGCCGCCGATCCCGGCAGCGCGTCGCGGTCGACCAGCTCGACCACCGACTTGGCGTGCGCCGCGAAGACGTCGCGGAG
>JAAZYN010001139.1 GCA_014239625.1 Myxococcales bacterium
AACGCCGGTACGGGCCAAACAAGCCAGGGTTATGTAAGCGTAGTTTCCACACGGGGCACTAGATGACCTCGGCCTTCATAACGCACCGCTTTTGTGGCCTTCGTGATCCGTGAGGATCATGCTGTCCTCGTTGCACAAGCGCGGAGGGAGGGGCAGTGGGACGAGCGGTCGAAGTGCAGGTTTCAGAGCGCCAGCGGCCAGCTCGCCTATCGGAAATCACGACTCCGACCCGCGCCGATCGGCCGACGAAGGGGGACGCGCCAAAGTCTGTCAGCGACCAGATGGGTCACACCGCCGGCTGCCTGAACCCGCCCAGTAACCCCTAGCAGGGGGGTCGTCTTGGCCAAGATGCTGTGCCGCGCGAAGACGCTTTGCCAGACGACGATGTTCACAAAACCCGTCTCATCCTCGAGCGTCATGAACACCACCCCCTTTGCCGTCTGTGGGCGCTGGCGGCAGATCACGAGGCCAGCGTATGAGGTGGACACCCCATCGGCCAGGGTGTTGACGTGGGCAGCGGTGAACAGCCCGCGGCGCGACAGCTCAGCACGAACGATCGCCAGAGGGTGGTCCCGAGTACTATGGCCAAGCGCGCGATAGTCCCAAGCGACCTTCTGAAAGTCGTCCAGGGGCGGGAAGCGAGGCAAGGTGTCGCGCGCGCGCAGAGGGAGCCCGGCGACGCGGCCCCGGCCAGCAGCCTTGATGGCCGCCTGACACTCCCACAAGGCCTGCCTCCTGTCAGCTCCGAAGCCATGAAGGGCGCCCGCTTCGGCCAGGCTGTCGAGCGCTCGGCGAGGCAACCCTGTCCGCTCGAAGAGGTCCTCCAGAGCATCGAAGGGACGCTCGGCCCGGGCCGCCGCCAACCGCTCCCAATGCTCCCGGCGCAGCCCCGACACAAAGCGGGCGCCCATGCGCACCGCAAATGGCTCCGGCGTCATGTAAAGCGGCGCGCTGGGGCCGCCGTCTCTCGTACCCGGCAGCGGCGCCAGTGTGCAATCCCAGTCACTGTCTACGATAGACACCGGGAGGACGGCGACGCCGTGACGCTTGGCGTCGTCCACGATGGTCGCGACGGAGTAGAAGCCCATCGGCTGAGCGTTCAACAAGCCCACTGTGAACGTCGCTGGATAGTGAGCCCGCAACCAACCGGTCGCGTAGCTGATCAGAGCAAAACTGGCCGCGTGGGACTCCGGAAACCCGTACTCGCCGAAGCCCCGAATCTGGTTGAAGACGCGCTCGGCGAACTCGGGCTCGATCCCCTTGGCGCGCATACGTGACAAGAGGCGCTCCCGGTGCGCCTCGATCTTCCCCTCAGAGCGCCAGGCCGCCATATCGCGACGCAACTGATCGGCCTCACCAGCGGAGTAATCCGCAGCCACCACCGCGAGCTTCATGACCTGCTCCTGAAACAGCGGAACGCCCAGCGTTTTAGCGAGCACCGGCTCGAGGCAAGGGTGTGGATAGACGATCGCCTCCTCGCCGTTTCGA
>JAAZYN010000113.1:0-2591 GCA_014239625.1 Myxococcales bacterium
GTACCACCTACTCCTCCTCGGTTTCGCTCGAACTCTGGTGAGAAATGCGGGTTAGCTGTGGTCTTGAATCAACGCCGTCAGCTCGGAGGCCAACCTCTCGGCGACGTCGTGACAGTGGGCTTCCACGACGATCTTGGTGCGGTCATCCCCAGCCTCGAGCAGGGTCACCCGCAAGGAGACGTCGGCGCGGAGCCATCGCGTCCTCTTCAGCTCGAACCAGCCTCTGTCGCGATCGACGACCTGCACTCGCCAGCCACGCTGCGTGCGCAACGCCAACTCCAGGTCACCGCACAGCTCCGCTACGGGGCGCTCGAACACCTCAGCAATCCGAAACGCCGCCACTATCGAGCCAGCGCTTTCGCGGCCTCGGGCGCGAAATAGGTCAGGATCATGTCAGCCCCGGCGCGCTTGATGCCAAGCAGCGACTCGAGCATCACCCGCTCCAGATCGATCCAGCCACGCTCAGCCGCCGCGTGCGCCATCGCAAACTCACCGCTCACCTGGTAGGCGGCCAATGGGAGGTCCGTCTGCTCGCGCACCATCCGCACGATGTCCAGATACGGGCCGGCTGGCTTGACCATCAGGATGTCCGCGCCCTCCTCTTCATCCAGCAACGCCTCGCGCGCGGCCTCGTTCGCGTTCGCTGGATCCATCTGATAGGTCCGGCGATCGCCGAACGCAGGCGCGCTCTCCGCGGCGTCCCGAAATGGCCCATAGAACGCCGAAGCGTATTTGACGGCGTAGGCCATGATCGGGACGTGCTCGTACCCCTCTTCGTCAAGGGCATCGCGGATGAACCCGACGCGGCCGTCCATCATGTCGCTAGGGGCCACCATCTGAGCCCCGGCTTTGACGTGGGCCAAGGCCTCCTTGGCCAACAGCTCGAGCGTGTCGTCGTTGAGAACATCGCCCTTGTCCACGACGCCACAATGCCCATGGTCGGTGTATTCACACAGGCACACGTCGGTGATGACGAGCATCTCGGGGACGGCGTTCCGGATCGCCTTGATAGCCTGCGGGATGACTCCGTCCGGAGCGTAGGCGCGAGTGCCCAGGGCGTCTTTATGGTTGGGAACGCCAAACAAGATGACCGCTGGAACACCGACGTTCCAGGCGTCTGTCGCGGCTTGCGCGGCGGTATCGGGAGACCGGCGAAACTGGCCCGGCATCGACGCGATCGGTCTGTTGACGCCCTCTCCAGGCTCTACAAAGAGCGGCCAGATGAAGTCATCGGGGGTAATGAGCGTCTCACGAACCAACCGACGAATGGCTTCGCTCTTACGCAGGCGACGGGGACGGGACTCGGGAAAGGGCATCAGGGCAAGCCTCCTGTGGGTCGCCTACCACGATCGGGCGGACACGAGCAAGAGGGGACGCGAAGCCAGCGCGAAAGCCACATACCGTTGATATCATTGATATCACTCAACATGCCAACACGTCAGGGCTCGGGTCAGGCGGTGCGAACGATCTGCTGTGCGCTGTCTACGACCGCCTGCGCCAAGCTACTCATCGTCGCCCTGGGCGGCACGATGGCGACGGTCAGTCCCCGCTCGCGGGCGCGCGCCGCTGTAGTTGGACCGATAACCGCCAGGGCGGGCGCCTCAGTATCCGAGACCCCGGCGTCGGCCAGGGCGTCCGCCAGAGCATCTACGGCGCTCGGGCTGGCCACCGCCAGGAGGTTCAAGCCTGTCTCGAGAGCATCCAGTAGCCGCGCGGGGAGGCCGCTCTCGGGCACGGTGCGGTAGATGGGGAGCCGCGTCACGCTCGCCCCCAGGGCGCCCAACCCCGCTGGCAGCTCGGGTCGTGCGGCCTCGGCGCAAGGGAAGAGCACCTGCGAGCCGACATTTATGACGCCGCGGGCGCGTGCATGGGCCAGGAGGCCGGCGGCGCTGTGCACAGGCGCAGTCTCATCCGCGATGATCCCCAGCGCGTCTCCCAACGCCCTGCCGGTAGAAGGCCCCACCACCCAGACCCGCCGGCCAGCGAACCAACGCGCGTCGCCACCCACCGTCCACAGCCCCTCGGCGAAGAACCGCACCGCGTTGGCGCTGGTGAAAAAGACATCGGTGATGGCCCCCCACCGGTCCATCGCCAACGCACCAGCGACCGTCTCTTGGCGGATCAGGGGAAGGTGCATCACGTGGGCCCCGGCGTCTGCGAGCTGCCACAGGAGGCCTTCGTCACCCGAGCGCAGCGGGCGCGTCAGGGCAACGGTGACGCCGAACAAGGGGCGCGTTTCGACCCAGGCGAGGGTGGCGCGGAGATCCACGACGGCCCCGACAACCGCCACCGCTGGAGGCTTCAGGCCGGCCTGACGCACATCTTCGGCCACTCGCCCCAGGGTGGAGACCAATGTCTCTTGGTTGGGGCGAGTCGCCCACCGAATCAGCGCCACAGACGTGTCGGGGGCGCGCCCTCCGGCCATCAAGCCGTCGGCCCAGCGTTTTAGCTGCAGCACCCCCATCAGGACCACGATCGTGCCATCGCGCCCTGCCACCGCCGACCAGTCGACCCGGCTGTAGCCCCCGTCTGCGCGCTCATGACCGGTCAGCACGCTGAATCCGCTGGCGATGTCCCGATGGGTCACCGGG
>JAAZYN010000113.1:2601-8486 GCA_014239625.1 Myxococcales bacterium
CGAAGGGGATCCCCGCAGCGACACACGCACTGGCCTCCTCGGCGCCGCGGCCCAGGACGAACGGATCGCCACCCTTCAAGCGCACCACCCGCTGACCAGCGCCGGCCCGTTTGACGATCAGCGCGCTGATCGCATCCTGCTGCGCGTGGCCCGAGCCACCGGTCTTGCCCACGTGGATCCGCTCCTGCCCAGGTACCAGAACCGTCGCCAAGAGCGCGGGCGAGGCCAGCCGGTCATAGAGCACGACGTCGGCCCGCTCGATAGCCCGCTTTCCGGCCAGCGTCAGCAGCCCCGGATCGCCCGGACCGGCACCCACCAGGCTGACGAAGCCGTGGCTCAACCCCGTTGCTCTCGGAGGGTGTCCAGAACCTCGGCGCCGCCGGCGTCGAGCAACATCTTGGCCAACCTCTCCCCCAGCTCGACGGCCTGCTCGACAGGCATGCGCAGCTCGTTGCGAAAGGTCGCCGACCCATCCGGGCGCCCGACAAACCCAATCATGCTCAAGGTCTGATCGTCCAGGAACTGTGCATAAGCGCCCAGGGGTATCTGACAGTTGCCCTCGAGCCGACGCAGAAACGCGCGCTCCGCGGTGACGCATGCGCGCGACCTGGCATCATCCAGCCGGCTCACAGCTGCGCACACCCGGAGGTCGGCGCTTCGAGTCTCGACGCCCAGGGCGCCCTGAGCCACCGCCGGTACCATCTCGTCGGGCGCCAACGCGCGGCTTATCCGATGCCCCCAGCCCAACCGCTCGAGGCCCGCAGACGCGAGGACCAGCGCCTGCATTCCGTCGACGCCGGCGTCGAGCTTTCGTAGCCGCGTGTCGAGGTTGCCGCGCACCGGGACGATGGTCAATTCTGGATACAGCGCCAGCACCTGTGAGGCGCGACGGAGGCTGCTCGTACCCACGGTGGCGCCGTCTCGAAGCTGGCCGAGGCTCGATATCCTCTCAGACGACTCGCCAAACACGACAGCGTCGTAGGGGTTCGCCCGATGAGGGACGGCGCTGATCGTCAACCCTTCGGGCAGCTCGGAGGGTAGATCCTTCATGGAGTGAACCGCGAGGTCGGCGCGGCCGTCCAGCAGCGCCTCCTCGAGCTCTTTGACGAAGAGGCCCTTTCCGCCGACAGCGCTGAGAGCGCGGTCGAGGATCTTGTCTCCCCGGGTCTTCATGACCATCAGCTCGACCTCCCGGACGCCTGTAACGGCGCCGTCGGCGAGGAGAAGGTCCCGGATATGATTGGCCTGCCACAGAGCCAGTCTGGAGCCTCGCGTAGCGATAACCAGTTTGCCGCTCACTTTGCGCTCTCTCGTTTTCGGGCGATGCCCGCCGATAGGTTGTCTTCTCTGACGTCGTCGGGCTCCATCACGGAGACCGGCGCTGGGTCCGGCGCCACCTCGACGGGCGGATGGCCGTCGACCCCGAACAGCAGCTGCGCGGTCGCGACCAACGGCGCATCTCCACCATCTTGCTCAGAGGCGTTCTTGAGCGCCATCATCGTCGGGTGAAGCAGCTTATTCACGGTGGCCATCAGCATGGTCTCCAAGGCCCGCCTGTCGTCCTCGCTGAGGTGCCGTAAGCGCTTACCCAGCGTCCGGTCCAGCTCTCCGCGCGCCAGCTCACGGGCGCGATGCCGGATCGCGGTGATGGTGGGCTTGACCTCCAGCTGGCGATACCACGCCTCGACGGCGCTCAGCTCACGCGCGACGATGGCCTCTGCGGCCTCAGCCTCACGCACGCGCTCCGCCATATTGTCCCGGGCGACCTGCTGCAGGTCGTCGACGTTGTACAAATAGACCGTGTCCAGACGGCCGACCTCCGGGGCGACATCTCGGGGCACCGCGATGTCGACGATGAAGATCGGTTTGTATTTTCGCGTCTTGATGACCTGGCGCATGCGCTCTTTGGTCAGGATGGGTTCGGCCGATCCAGTGCAGGTCAAGACGACGTCGGCCTGCACCAGGAGCTCCTGGAGCTCGTCGAACTGGCGCGGCCTCCAACCGTGGCGCTGGGCCAGCTTGAAAGCGCGTTCGGGGCTCCGGTTGCAGACGTACACCTTCCGGGGTCGCCCCTCGGCCAGACCGCGGGCCATGGTCTCGCCCATCTTTCCCGCCCCCACCAACAGGATGTTGCAGGTCGAGAGATCGTCGAAGATCCGGCGAGCCAGCTCCACCGCGATGGAACCTATAGAGACCCGGTTGGCGGCGATCTCGGTCTCATTACGCACACATTTGGCCACCCGGAAGGCGTGCTGAACAAGCTGTCCCAGGACAGGCCCGATGGTCCCGGCGTGCCTTGCGGCGGTGAGCGCTTCTTTGACCTGCCCCAAGATCTGAGGCTCGCCGACGACCATGGAATCCAGACTCGAGGTGACCCGCAGCAAGTGGTGCAGCGCGCTGACTCCTGCACGAAAGCTGGCGTGGTGTTCTACCAGCTGTGGGGAGACGCCTCGATGAATGGCGAAGAGTGTCGCCAAGGTGTGGTTCGAGATGCCACCCTGGGTAGGAACAACGTACAACTCCACTCGATTGCAGGTCGACACGAGGAGGGTCTCGGCGACCTCATCTTCCGCAGCGATCCCGCGCAGAAACTCGCCCAGCCCGTCGGGGGGCACAGCGAGGCGCTCCCGCAGATCGACGGCGGCGGTCTTGTGACTGATGCTGGCAACGATGAGATCGATAGGGCTACCTCATCATGTACATCAGTACAGCGCCGACGGTGGTCACGAAAGCCGCCATCAAGGTCAACGCGGCGCGGCGACCGCGCCAACCGCTGCGCCAGCGTCGGTAGATAGCGACCGAGTAGATGGACCAACTGAGCGCGGCCAACACGTGCTGCGGGCGAACCGAGAACGGCTCCGATAGCCCAGGTCGCCACCCAAGCCCAAGCGCGATCCCGAGAGTATAGAGTGGGAACCCGGTGTACAGGAGCTGCCACGCCCGCCTCTCCAGCGCCATCAGACTCGGGAGCTTGGGGGAGCCCCCTCCGCCGAGGCGCTTGCTCTTCAGGCGGTTTTCCTGGCTCAAGAACACGATGGACAACACGTAGGCGGGGATGAACGCCACAAAACCGAGCATTACAGCGCTCACATGGACGGCCGTGAGGGCGCTCATCTCCCCGCCCGGCAGGCGTGAGTCAAAGCCCTTGAGAAACACGGCGAGGGCGGTCACGCCCACGAGGGACGCGACCACCAGGGGGCTGATGGGTACGTCGCGCCATAGCCGGGTCGACAAAAACACCAACGCCGCACCGGCGGCGACCACCAGCATGATCTGCGACGATGGCAAGAGATCAGAGGTGCCGCTAAATGCGACCACCGCCGCCGCCGCCAAGGACCCTCCAGCGAGGGTGAGCAGGCCGATCGACGCGCGCAACAAGGCGGCCCCGGAGGCGAACGTCCACCGCAACTGCAGCAGCGTCGCCACAAAGCACGCGACCGCGGCGACTACCAACAGTAACTGAATGATCTCGACCTCCTATCGAGCCCCGAACGCTGAACTACCTATACCGTGCCGGGGCCGATGGAAGGAAGTGGACTCTATAAGTGCGGCTCCACGAGGGCCTGCAGCTTCTGCTTGCTCTGAGCTCCGACCACGCGACCCACGACCTCGCCGTTCTTGTACAGAAACAACGCTGGGATTGAGCTGACGCCGAGGGAGCCCGCATAACGCTGGTGCGCGTCGACGTCCACTTTGGCGACCTTGAGGCGGCCATCCAGCTCATCTGCGAGCTGATCGAGGGCCGGCGCCATCATCTTGCAGGGACCGCACCAGTTCGCCCAAAAATCGACGAGCACGGGGACCTCGCTGTCGATGACCTGGGATTGGTAGTCGGCGTCCGTGATGTTGAGTACGTTTGGGCTGGCCATGTGCCGATCTCCTTTGCTGAACCGTGCCGTTTTCGCCCGAGAGGTTGCTCGGGATGCACGACCTTAGGTGCGGGCGGTGCCCTGGTCAATGGGTTGTTGTTCGTTCTGTAATCGATTCACATACATTTCAGGTCGACGGCCGGGGCTCCACCACAGGCTGCCTGCACCCGACCCGAGGCTCCGCGCGACGCTGGGCTCAGGGCTCGGGTGGCGCCCCCACGATCCGGCTCACCGTCGCTGGCCTGATCGAGCAGCGCCCACCCGCCGGCGCCTCACGACAGCGCGCGCGCGCCGGAGGCGATGCTCTCCACGACGCTGGGGTCAGCGAGCGTCGACACGTCTCCCAGACGATCCGGCTCACCTTCGGCGATCTTGCGCAAGATGCGTCGCATGACCTTTCCGGAGCGCGTCTTCGGAAGGCCCGGTACGAATTGGTAGAGATCCACCTTGGCGTGCGCTCCGATCCCCCGCCGGAGATGTCGGTTCATCTCCGCCTCCACCGACTCGCCCGGCGGATGTCCGGGCTGCATCACGATGTACGCGTAGACGCCCTGCCCTTTGATAGGGTGGGGGAAGCCGACCACCGCGGCCTCCGCCACGGCCTCGACGCCGACCAGCGCGGACTCGAACTCAGCGGTGCCCATCCGGTGCCCGCTGACGTTGAGGACGTCGTCCACGCGGCCGGTGATCCAATGGTACCCGTCGGCGTCGCGACGACATCCATCGCCGGTAAAGTAGTAACCCGGAAACTGAGAAAAGTACGTCGCTACGAAGCGCGGATGGTCATTCCACACGGTGCGGGCCTGGCCTGGCCATGGCTGAGCCAGACACAGCCGCCCCTGCCCGGGACCGCGTATCAGCCTGGAGCGTTCATCCAGCAAGACCGGCACGATGCCCGGCATGGGGAGGGTCGCCGAGCCCGGCTTGGTCGGGGTCGCAGGCGCGACAGGGGTGATCGCGATGCCACCGGTCTCCGTCTGCCACCACGTGTCGACGATGGTACAGCGGCCTTCGCCCACCACGTCATGATACCAGCGCCACGCGTCGGGGTTGATCGGCTCGCCGACGGTCCCGAGAACGCGCAGCGAGGATCGGTCGTGCGCGGTGACAAACTCGTCGCCCTGCGCAGCCAGCGCCCGGATCGCCGTGGGCGCCGTGTAGAAGATGCTGATCTTGTGCCGCGCCACCATCTCCCAGTAACGACCGGGATCCGGATAGGTCGGGACCGACTCGAACATCAACGTCGTGGCGCCGTTGGCCAGGGGACCATAGACGATGTAGGTGTGGCCCGTGATCCAGCCCACGTCCGCCACGCAGGCATACACATCATCGGGACGTAGATCGAACACGACGCGGTGGGTGTAGCTGGCGTAGGTGATGTAGCCGCCGCAGGTGTGAACCACCCCCTTGGGCTTACCGGTGGAGCCCGACGTGTACAGGACGAACAACGGATCTTCGGCGTCGGTCGGGGTCGCCGGGCACTCCGCCGAGGCCGCGACGACCGCTTGATGCCACCACACGTCGCGCTCGTCGTCCCACTCGACGGGGCCCCGGGTGCGTTGGAAGACCAACACCTTGCGCACACCGTGCTCACCGACGAGGGCCGCATCGACGACCGCTTTGAGAGGAATCACGCGACCGCCGCGCCGCCCCTGATCCTGGGTGATCACCAACTCCGCGCCGCAGTCACGGACGCGGTCACGGATCGCCTCGGCCGAGAAACCTCCGAAGACGACCGAGTGGATCGCCCCGATCCGGGCACAGGCCAACATCGCGATGGCCGCTTCCGGCACCATCCCCATATAGATGATGACGCGCTCACCCTTCTTGAGGCCCAGGCTCTTGAGCGCGTTGGCCGCTTTGCACACCTCGGCGTGAAGCGCCGCGTAGGTATACGTTCGGGTCTCGCCGGGGTCATCGCCCTCCCAGATGATGGCGATCTTGTCGCCGTGAGCGGCCGCATGTCGGTCGAGGCAAGACTCTGTGACGTTGAGCCGACCATCGCCGAACCAACTC
>JAAZYN010001140.1:0-226 GCA_014239625.1 Myxococcales bacterium
TCCGGCGCCGCCCAACAGGGCTTCGTCTGAAGTTTGGTCAGTGATGTCAGATCTTTTGTCGAACGTGTCGGTGTTGAGGTTGTAGTGGTCTACACTCAGCCGGTGCAGCATCTCCTCATCGCCACGGCGTGGATCACGATCATGGTCTCCGGGGCGTGTCCCAAAAACCCGCCACCCGGCGGCGCGGCGAAGGCCCCCGGGAACGGCCCGTCCGGATCGCTCGAAG
>JAAZYN010001140.1:236-1488 GCA_014239625.1 Myxococcales bacterium
CCCAGCCCGACACGACCATGATGCGTTTCAGCGCCTCCGTCGCCATCGACGCCAGACCCCGAGGGAAGCGTTTTCAGGGCGTGTGGCTGCGTCCCGAGGGGGGAGAGGTGAGCCGCTACCTGGTCGCCTATCGGGCCAGCCCGTGGTGGCGACCCTTCGAGGGGCAGCGGGTCGATGTCGTCGGCTCACCGTGGACGCCCGACCCTCGAACGCAGCACATCATGGCCGAGCACTTTCGGGTGCACAGCCTCACCGTGGCCGATCCGAACGCCCAGCCGACACCTCGCTGGGTGAAGATGGGCCCCAAGAAGCGTTACATCGGCACCTTCCAGCGACGCTCGGGTGACCCCGGGAGTAAGAGCGCGGGCGACCGCTGGACGGTCTTCGTGGCCGAGGGCGGGCTG
The DNA here is from genome assembly GCA_014239625.1 of Myxococcales bacterium. Lineage (GTDB taxonomy): Bacteria > Myxococcota_A > UBA9042 > PHBI01 > JAAZYN01 > JAAZYN01. Next base: position 641 of record JAAZYN010001140.1, read on the forward strand.
TCTTTCGCGCTGGCCTCTCCGGAGCCAGGGGCTGATGGCCTGGGCACGCGTCAGGCGATCAGCGCTCGGCTCTTGACGCCGTCGCCGTTCGCGGCGGGTCGCGCCGGGCCGGCGATGTGGGTGATCGATCGGAGCCCCGCCGAGTGATCAGGGGTCACCCGGCAAGGGCCCCGTAGTGTTCCTCCACGTAGGCGCGTAGGTCTTGCAGCTCGCGAGCGTAGCCGCTGTTGAGGATGGGGAAACGACACCAGGTCTTCGGGTCCAGGTTCTCGTCGTCGACGTGAAAGGACGGGGCGTAGCGCTCGCGCTTCCATTGGTTGCGACACCACAGCTTGAAGAAGCGCTCGACCCAGGCCGCGAGCTGTTGGGGTGCATAGTGCGGGTACATCGCTCTCATCAGCTGAAAGCACTCCAGCGGATCTTGCTTGTCGCGGATGGCGGCCCGCTCGATGGCGTCGAGAAGGCCATACGGCATGAGGTCCGCCTCGTCGGTCTGCATGGCCTCCTGGGGCCGCAGCTCCGCCGTGGGCTGTTGGGCGTTGACGACCGAGAGCGCAGGCACCGGGTTCAGCTGGTCGGGGCCGGATGTCTCCATCCAGCGGAGCCAGCTGCGAAGAAACGCCTTGTCGATACCGGCGATGGGGCTGATGCCGCCACAGGTGTCGCCGTCCATCGTGGCGTAGCCGACCGCGGCCTCAGAGCGGTTCGACGTGGACACCAACAGGGCGCCTCGGATGTTGGCCAGCATCCACACGCTCGGCGCTCGCGCCCGGGCCTGAATGTTCTGCAGCGTGACATCGTCGGACCGCCATGACAGGTCTCGCCCGATGCCGCTCTCGATGAGCGCG
>JAAZYN010001141.1 GCA_014239625.1 Myxococcales bacterium
CCGGTACGGGCCAAACAAGCCAGGGTTATGTAAGTGTAGTTTCCACACGGGACACGGCCCCTGCGGACACCCGCCGAGGGTGGCTCGGCGCGGTCGACAGCGTGACGCGGACCAGGAGCGAGCCCGGCGGCCACCGCACCGCGGGTGCGGATCAGGCCTGCTGAACGAGGGAGGCGTCCACCACGCCACCACAGCCCGCTGCGGGAGCACCGTCCGCACGCGGCGGCGCTCTCAGGGGCAGCTCAACGACTCCCGGAGGTCGTCGATCTGTGCCTGCAGCGCCTCGAACGTCGCCTGCGAGATCCCGTTGGGGCCGGGGAGCCCGCTCTGGTTGCTCAGATAGATCTCCAGTGTGTTGAGCATCGTGCACGGGTCTGCGCCGATGGTTCCGCCAAGCGCATTCAAGAGGTTGCCGATGTGGGTCTGCAAGGTGGTGGACTGGCCCACCGTGAGCTCTCCCGAGTCGAAGGCGGCGTCGATGTCCTCGAGCAAGTCGTCGATGACCTCATGGGGGTCCCGGATACAGGACACGACCCCGTCGGTGCCAGCCTCCAGGGCGTAAGTCTCTGAGCACCCCAGAGTGAAGCTGGCGCTGAGCCCGGTGGACACGGTGAGTGAGTGTCCGGCGCTGCAGCCGTCGATAGAGGCGGTGAACGGAAAGGTCGAGCCGACCGGGAGCAGGGCCTCGCCGCACGTGGTGACGGGGCTGAAGTACCAGCTGGTGATGTCCACCGGGGCGTCGAGCCCGGATCCATCAAAGGCGGTGAAGGTGACCCAGCGGTAGTCGATCTCCCGAGGCGTCGGAGCGTCCGGGACGGTGTAGGTCTGGCTGGGAGAGTACGTCCGAGCGTTGTGGCTGCGCGACCGAAAAGCGAAGGAGGAGCCCCGTGGCAGGGGCCAGGCGTCGCCGTTGGCAACGGGTCCAGGGTAGATCGCCCAGGAGACGATCTCAGCGTCGGGGACCCAATCGCCGCGCTCATCGACCGCGTGGAACGGCACCCTTCGGAAGGGCACCACCTCCGTCTGTTCCTCGTCTTTGACGATGAAGGAGCGGCTCGGAGAGTAGATGCGACCACCCGCAGTCTTTGACTGGTACGTGACCGTGGAGCCGACGGGTAGCGCCCAGAGACCATCGTTGTCGACGGGGCCTGGATAGATCTGCCAGCTGGTGATGACCGTGTGTTCGACCAACGTTTGTGTCTCGTCCATGGCTTGGAACCGCACGCGATGAAAGGGCACCCGCTGAAGTTCCAGCTCGTTCACATCGGCCGGCACCGCGTAGCTCTTGTACGGCGAGTACACGCGCCCCCCTGCTGTCTGGGAGCGATAGGTCACCGTGGCCCCCACCGGGAGGTCAAAGGTCTGCGGGTTGTCCACGAGCCCTGGATAGAGCTGCCAACCCACGATCACCGTGAAATCCACCGGCTGTCCTTCCTCGTCGCTGGCGATGAACTCGACCGGCTGGTACGGGACCGTCGCCATGCC
>JAAZYN010001142.1 GCA_014239625.1 Myxococcales bacterium
AGAGGTCCCAGGACGAGCATGGGAGGGTCGACGAGCCCGCGGGATCGAGGCCCAGCCCCGCGAGTCATTTGCCCGGTTGTCGGATGACGCGGAGCACCTGCACGCGGGGAACCTCGATGGGGGTATGGGAGCTCACCATCGTCCACCAGGCCGGCGTCGGGTGGCGCGGCTCCTGCCCAGAGCCCATGTCGCCGCCACCGGGGGACCCGCATGCGGGTCGCTGACTCATCGGCTCCGGGTCTCTCCGGATGAGTGAAGCGGGAGCTCCCGTCGCGCTGCAACGCGCGTTTCGAGACCACCGCTCAGCGGGTCTTCGAGGCGCTCGACGACTCGATGGACGCCAAACCGACGACCCTCGAGATCGCGACGTCAGCGTCGCCGCCGGATCCTCTTTCGCAGCCGCTGCAGCCTCCCCACACCCCTGAGAGCGGAGCCCGAGACGGTCTTGGGGAGCCATCTCAACGCCCGGTAGGTTCGGAACATGTCGCGCAACACCGCGTTGACGCTGTCGGGTAGCTCGACGATGTCTCCGGGCCGGTCTCCGGTTCGGAGCACTCGGGCCGGCAGGGACGACCGCTCGAGGGCCAAGGTGTTCGTCCGGTTGAGGTTCGGAAGAGCGCCGAAGGCCTGGTCCATCATCGCGCAGAACGCCTGGGCGAACGTCGCCTCCGGCGCGCTGAGGTGAGTGAGCAGTGGGCGACACACCACCTCTGCGTGCCGCAGGGCCGCTGCGTGTGCGTACCACAGGCGTCGCAGGAGCTCGCGGCGCACCGCGTCAGGGTCGGCTCCGACGCCTGTTCGTCGGAGCTCGAGGGTGCGACCGAAGTACATCGCCCATGCTCGGTAGACCTCTGTCAGCCCATTGGACATCGATCCAGCAGGTCCCAGCAGCTCCGCGAACCGCCACGCGCCGAAGGTGCTGTGGTCGAGGCGAAGCCGCACCTCCGTCTCGAATGCCCCAACGTCAACGCAGACTCGAGTCATCAGCACGGGCAGAAAGGTGTTGACCGCACCCCACCAGGTGCGTGGGTCGATGCGAACGGGCCCCCGCCGATGCTCCATGTGGTGGCGACCGCTCTCGTTCTGCCAGCGGGTCTGCAACGCGATGCCCCACAGCGGGTTGCCGTCGTTGTCGTCCCCCCAGAGCGCCGGCAGGCGCGTCGCTTCCAGGACCAGGAGCGCCCCCGCGAAGCGGTCCTCGATGCTCAGGATGTCCAGCGCGGTCGACCCCGTCGCGGGAGCATGGATCGCGCGCACTGGGCGCGCCTCGAGGTACTGCAGCGCGCGCAGCACGGCGACGTCCACGGGTCCGGCGCCGCCGACCGTCACGACGCCATCGTGGAGTCGCCGTGGCCCGAGCCCGTGCGCGCGGATGAAGCCTTCGGAGGGCCCGATAGTATTCTGAGCCTGCATCTCGGTCTGTTCTATTCCCAGTGTTCGTTTGCATCCGGCTCGATATTGGCGAGCGATCGGCGTCG
>JAAZYN010001143.1 GCA_014239625.1 Myxococcales bacterium
TTCGCCCCCCCCGCCCCCGCTGGGGGAGCCAGCGCCGCCCTTCGGGTGGAATTCCCTCGGTTCTGTTGACACCTAGCTATGCGGCATTGGCCGCGTTGTAGTTCTCTTCAGCCTGAACTGGCGTCTTGTAGCAGTTGGTCGAGTGGATTCTCTGTCGGTTGTAGAAGATCTCGATGTAGTCGAAAAGGGCGCTGTTCAGCTCGTCGTAGCCACGCCATTTGCGGCCACGGATGAGTTCGGTCTTGAGGGTGGCAAAGAAGGACTCGGCCACAGCGTTGTCCCAGCAGTTGCCCTTCCGACTCATGCTGACAGCGATGCCACTGCGACTCAGAGCCTCCCTGTATTTCCTGCTCGTGTACTGACAACCTCGGTCTGAGTGGTGGAGCAGCCCGGGGGGCGGCTGTCGGTGTGTGCAGGCCATCTCTAGCGCCGCCAGGGGCAGCTGAGTTGAGATGTCAGTATCAAGCGCCCAGCCCACAACACGCCTTGAGAAGAGGTCTATGACCACAGCAAGGTAGCTCCAGCCCTCGACTGTCGCGATGTATGTGATGTCTGTGACCCACTTCTCGTCTGGCCGCTCGGCCTGGAACGCGCGCCCAAGCGTGTTTGAAGCCACAGCGTGGTCTTCGTTCCGTACAGTCGTCCGTCTAAAGCGCCGCGGACGTCGAGCCTTCAGCTCTAGCTGGCGCATCGTCCGCTCAAGGCGACGCTTGCCCACACGAACGCCTTCGTGCCGGAGAGCCGCTTGGATGCGCGGTACACCATACGTCCCGCGACTAGCCCTGAAGACGCGGGCTACGTCCACCGCAAGCGCCCTGTTCGCCTTGTCCCGCAAACTCGTCGGGCGCGCTGCCCACGCATAGTAGCCTTGCCGGCTCACACCCAGAACCCGGCATAGGGCTGACACGGGAAACATCGCCTTCTCCGCGTGGATGAAGCTGAACTTCACCCCTGCTCTTTCGCGAAGAAGGCCGCCGCCTTTTTTAGGATCTCCCGGTCCATCTCCAGTTGGCTGACCTTCCGCCGCAACTGCGCATTCTCTTTCTTCAGCCGCTTGAGTACCTCTTCAGGCGTCTCCTTCGGCTGTGCTCCTTCATCGGTACTGGACATCACCCCTCCTCTGCGGCGGCGCTTCTCGACCTGGCACCAATCGCGAAGCGTCCAATGACTCATGCCTAGGTCTGAAGCAGCTTCACGAATCGTACGTCCGCTGTCCAAGACCAAACGAACAGCACCTACCTTGAAGGCCGGCGCATAATCTCTCCGTCTTATCGATTCACCCATGTTGTTCCTCCATGGGTGTCAACGAAACCGAGGGAGCCTTAGCCCGCAGGGCGGCGCAGGCTCCCCCAGCGGGGGCGGCGAATGACAAAGACCGCGGCGTCGATGCCTCGGGCGTCTGATACGTGTGTCGCGCCGCAGCGCCGGGCGACTCCGTCGGCCGCCCCGGAGCGACGTAGTGACGGAGCGAGCCTG
>JAAZYN010001144.1 GCA_014239625.1 Myxococcales bacterium
CGGTGCCGGCGGCGTTGCAGACGTTGGTGCCGACGTTCTGGCAGGCGCCGACCCCTGGCGTACAGGCGGTGCCCTTGTCCGTGAAGTCCTCGTCGACCAGGCCGTCGCAGTCGTTGTCCAGGTCGTCGCACAGGCCGGCCTCGTCGGCGGCCTGATAGGCCGACGAGTGGGCCTCGTACTGGGCCGCGCCGCAGGCTTGCCAGCCGCTCGCTCCCCCGCAGGCCTGCAGCGCGCCGTTGCAGACGCCGAGCTGCGACGCGCAGGGCGGCGCGTGACGTCGCCGTCGTCCAGATCCACCGCCCCGTCGCAGTCGTTGTCCTCGCCGTCGCAGCTGAACTCCGCGGCCTCGAAGTCGGCCCCGTACTCCGCCGCGGTGCAGGGCTGGAAGCTGCCGCTGACGCAGCTCTGCACCGCGCCCGAGCAGACGCCCTGGGTCAGGGCGCAGGCCGGCGCGGCGGTGACGGCGTTGTCGACCACGCCGTCGCAGTCGTCGTCGACGCCGTTGCAGATCTCGGTGCCCGCCGTGCCCGCCTGGACCGAGCACTCGGTGGCGCTCCCCGACGCGTTGCAGATGGTGGTGCCGACGTTCTGGCAGGCGCCGACGCCCGGCGTGCAGGCGGTCCCCTTGGCGCTGAACTCCTCGTCGACCAGGCCGTCGCAGTCGTTGTCCAGGTCGTCGCACAGGCCGGCCTCGTCGGCGGCCTGGTAGTCGGCGCCGTATTGAGCGCTGGTGCACGCCTGCCAGCCGGCCGCGCCGCCGCACGCCTGCAGCGCGCCGTTGCACACCCCTTGCTGCAACGCGCAGGGCTGCGCCGACATGTCGCCGTCGTCCAGATCCACCGCCCCGTCGCAGTCGTTGTCCTCGCCGTCGCAGCTGAACTCGGTGACCTGATAATCGGCGCCATACTCGGCCGCGGTGCAGGCTTGGAAGCCGCCGCTGATGCAGCGCTGGGACGTCCCCGCGCACACGCCGGTGGTCAGCAGGCAGGCGGGCGCGTCGGTGACGTTGTTGTCGACGATGCCGTCGCAGTCGTTGTCCAGGTTGTCACACACCTCGGGGGCCTCGGCGCCCGCGCTGACGGAGCACTCGACGGCGCTCTCGTCGGCGGTGCAGACCAACGTGCCCGACGCCGTGCACTCCCCCTGGCCGACGGTGCAGACCGCGCCCTTGGTGGCGAAGTCCTCGTCGACCGTGCCGTCGCAGTCATTGTCGAGCCCATCGCATTGGCCGGCCTCGTTGGAGGCCTGATAGTCCACGCTGTGGCTGGCGTAGTTCGCGGGGTCGCAGGCCTGCCAGCCGGCGCTCCCCCCACACACCTGCGCCGAGCCAGTGCACACGCCCTGCTGGTTGGCGCAGGGCGGCGCGTCGACGTCGTCGTCGTCCAGATCCACCGCCCCGTCACAGTCGTTGTCCAGGCCGTCGCAGCTGAACTCCACCGATTGATATCCGGCGCCGTAGTCC
>JAAZYN010001145.1 GCA_014239625.1 Myxococcales bacterium
CCCGGCAGCACTACGCCTCCTTGGTTTCGCTCGAAGTTCCATGAAACATCCGGGCTAATTGACCGCAGAGCGCTGGCCGCACGAGCAGCTCGACGAGGCCGTCCTGCGATTTCGGGAAGACCTCGAGAATCAGCGCGCGTGGTCGGTGCTCGTCCACGTCGACGAGGCTGCCGAGCTGCTGAGGATCTACTCGGTGCCCCCACGCCTCGCCGCAAGCCGCGAGCAAACGGCGCTGGGGCTCACCCTGTGGACTCTCAACTATGAGCTCGGCCGCGGCGCCTTTGAGCTGGACCCGAGCGCTGGAGAGGTCAGATTTCGCACCACAGCGCGGCCCGACACGGACGCTTTGGGGGGTGCCGTGCGAGACCACCTGTCGACGATGGCTCAGCGCTTCGACGTGCTCTCCCGGCCGGCGACGGCCGCTCAATCAGCAGAGCCACTGGGCTGAGCGCGGCGTTGTGACCGCGCCACCCGGCAGAGAGGTCAAACGCGACAGCGCCGGCGTCGAGCGCTCCTGAGCTCCAGCGCCCCCTCGTTGAGATGGCTCGGTTGCGGCGACGGCTGTCGCCCGCCCCTCCGCCGACCCTCGGTTCCTGTGGTTACGCCCGGGCCAACCCTGGGCTCGGCCACAGCGCTCGCGACCCCGACCGATTCGTGCGCCGCTGCACCAGATGACTCACAACCCTTCGACTGCCCACCGGCAGGTCCGCTCGGAGTCTGTCATTGGTCGCGACGGGAAAGGCCTGCGAAGATCGATTGATCCGAGGTGTTGCCGTGCAGCCGACACAACGCACCATCGGCTGGAACAATCTCGAACCGCGCGCGTATTTGACGGGCTAACGCCTGCACCAGTTGAAACCCCAACGTGTTGGCCGATGTCAGCGCGAAATGTTCAGGCAACCCCGGACCACGGTCCTCGACACTCAACATAAAACCGTCGTTCATCCGGACTACCGACACGCTCACGTCACAGCTCCCATCCTCCGCCACACCGTACTTCAGGGCATTGGTCACCAGCTCGTTGAGTATCAGCCCACAGGGCACCGCCTCCTGGATGGTCAACGCGACGACCTCCGCGTGGACGTTGAGCCGCGTTTCAGGGCTCAACGTGGCGGCCAACAATTTGGACAGCCGGCTCGCGTACTCGCCGAAATCGATATGAGAGAGCGAGGACTCCGAGTAGAGCTGCTCATGAATGAGCGCCATGGAGCGCACCCTCGCGGCGCTCTCGGCGAGGGGGGCGCGCGCTGCCGGGTGGGAGGTGTGCTCGTGCTGCATGCTGAGCAAGCTCGAGATGATCTGGAGGTTGTTCTTGACGCGGTGATGAACCTCGTGCAGCAGCGTCTCTTTTTCGCGCAGCGCTCGGTGAAGTTCACTGATGTCATGGCAGATCAACCAGCAGCCCAGATGCGCACCAGCGAGACTGCGTCGTGGCGTAGCGCTGAGGAGAACGTGCCG
>JAAZYN010001146.1 GCA_014239625.1 Myxococcales bacterium
CCGCGAAAGCACCGAGGATCCCAAGCATGAGCCAGAGGTTGGTGAGAAATGGGGGTTAGGGAGCGGCGGCGAAGCAGGAGACGGCGTGGGCGACCACGTAGATGTCTCCGGACAGGCCGTCGACGACGAAGGTGTCGGAGGTGGCGTCGGTGAGGTCGTGGATGTTGCCGAACTGACCCGGGGCGACGGTGTCATCGCCGTCGTTGCCCGAGGGGAGCGGCTGCGAGCCGATGTACAGGTGGGTCTCGTCCATGGTGTAGCCGTCGGCCATCGTGTAGGTGACCGTGGCGCTCGCGCCGTCGTACTCGATGTTCAGGGTGCCCACCACGGCGCCCTTGGAGAGGTCGTTCTGTCCGGCGCCAGCGTAGATGTCGAAGGTGTAGCTGCCGGCGCCCAGCGGGCCGTTGCTCCAGCCCCACCGGGGGGTGTCCATGAGGGAGGTGAAGGTCGTCGCCAGCTCGCCGCCATAGGCGAAGGCGGTCTCACAGCTCAACTCCGCGGCGTCGACCGGCGGGGGCTCCTCACAGGTCAGCGTGAACGGGAACGCCATGGCCCACGTGCCCTGGTCCACCAGGCGGTCGCCGCCGGCCCAGCCGGTCTCCGTCTGGTACTCGCCGGCGACGTCCGTCGGGCGGCGCACCGAGGCGTGGGCGGCGACGAAGAACTGACGGTCGCAGACGTAGGGCTCGCCGCCGAGGGACTCGAGCGCCACGGTGAAGGTGTGGCTCGTCGCGCCGGTGATGTCGCCGGCGTTGTACGGGAAGTTGCCAATCTTCGGCGCGCCGTTGGGCGTCTGCGGCATGTCGGCGAGGTCCTCGCCGATCCACGCCTGAGCCTCGGTGAGCTCCCAGTCCCCGGTCACGGCGTAATGGATATACAGGTTCGTCTCGTCGGTGGACACGCATATAGTCCCCGCGTCCATGTGTTGTCCGGCCCATAGCGTGGTGCATTGATCTCCGCTGACGCCGACGATCGCGCTCTGGTGGACGCTGACAGATGGCTCGTCTTCGGTCAGGCAGGCGCCCATCGAGGTGGCGATGGCGAGGGTGCAGATGGCGGCGATGGCGTTCAAGTTCATCATGGTTCGACTCCTTGGTCGGGTAGTGGGTGCCGCTCCGTGCGACGAACAGCTAACTGAGCAGGAAGCGTGCCAATCGCAAAAGCAGCCCCATAAAAGCCTCCTAAGTCACTATAACAACTAGTATAACCGCCGACACCAGCGAGCGCCGAAGGGCTCACCGACAGCAGGACAGTTCCAGGACAGCTGGCGCAGTGTCCCGGCCCATCAGGACAGCGCATCGGCGCCAGCGTTTGCCGTCTTCACGCCTTCGAGTGGTCTCGCAGCGCACGTTGGCGGCAGGAAGGCCGGGGAGCTCACGGATTCCGCCGGTCAGTTTGGTTGAACGCGAGATTCGCCAGGCGATTGCGTCGCTGGCAAGG
>JAAZYN010001147.1 GCA_014239625.1 Myxococcales bacterium
TGACCACGCCGAGCCGCACCACGACGACTCGTAGGGTGACCACGCCGAGCCGCACCACGACGACTCGTAGGGTGACCACGCCCCGCACCACGCCAAACCGGCGCGCCACGACGACCCGGCGGACGGGCACCAAGCCCCAAGCACGCAACGCCAACCCCAAGCGCCGGCCAGCCAGCAAGAAGGTCAAACGCAGGGGTCAGCGCCGCAGCTCGGCGGGTAACCGCGGCTCATCCCGAGGTCGCCGCCGATAGATCATGGTCGTCGCATGAGAGAGCCCCGTGCCTGGCATGGGGCTCTCGTTTTTTGGGTTGTCGCGAGCCCGTGACGCAGGGTACGCCACCTCCGCTCGTGATGAGGATGTTACCCATGTGCACCGCGGCGATCCTTCCAGCCCATGATGGAGCCTTCTTTGCGGTGTTCAACCGCGATGAGTTGTGGAGCCGTGGGACCGCCCAACCCCCCGCCGTGACGCGCGGCGCGGGCGGGGTGTCGATCATCGCGCCCCGCGACCCGGATGGCGGCGGCACCTGGATCGCGGCGACCTCGCGTGGCGAAGTGTTCGGCCTGCTCAACAACTATCGGGACGCTCAGCACTTCCGGATCAAAGGCCCGCTGACGTCGCGTGGCGTCATCATCGACTGGGTGAGTGGGCGGCCCGACGGGCAGTCCGTCGGCGAGGTCTTGACGGAGCGACGGACTGACTTGGACCTCGTCCGCCCCTTCAGGCTGCTCGTGGCCACCCCCGCTGGGGAGCGGGCCGCCACCTGCGGCGAGTGGACCTGGACCGGCCGGAGCCTCGTCCAGGGTGTGCTCGAGCTCCCCGGGGTCGCGGTCTCGTCGGGGACGCGGCAAGAGCAAGCCCATGGCCGCCGCATGGAGGCTCTCAGTGATCTGCTGGGTTCCGACGGAGGTTGGAGCGCCGTCGCCCAGCGCATGTCTCAACATCTGCCCGAGCCGGGCCCCATGGCCCTCTGCATGCACCGGGTGGGGGCTCAGACCGTCAGCCAGACGGTGGTCGAAGTAAGCGATGACGCGGTGGTCATGCGGTACAAGAACGGGCCGCCCTGCGTCACCGGCGGCTGGCACCTGTCGCGCGTCGCGAGAGCCCCCAGCTGACCCGCCGTGTCAAACCGCCCTTCAGCTGCAACACGGCGCAAAGCCAAGCGCTCACGGGCGCGACCTCCCGCCGACCGGCTCGACGTGAAGCGAACAGGCCGCCATCGGCCCCGGCCCTTGCCACTCTGGGCTGAGGCTCCACGGCCTCACTCCAAGCGCCGTGCACACCCCACGCGCTGAACGTCGACGCCGGAGCCCAGCCCGCCACGGCGCGCCTGCGGCCACGCGGTCTCGCGCCAGGCGGCGACCACACGGGCCAGCCCCACGTACGTCGAGCCCGCCGCAGGGAGGTCGCACCCGTCAGCGCTGCGGATCCG
>JAAZYN010001148.1 GCA_014239625.1 Myxococcales bacterium
CCTGCACCAGCGGCCCCAGCCGCATGGAGTTTATCGGCGAGCCCGGGCCAAGGGCTAAACCGTCTCGTCGCAGAGGTAACGGCAGCTGTGGGTTGCAGCGCGCAGTGTTTTTCTGGCTTACTCATCGGTGGCGGAGCGACTCACCAGTGAACCACCCGAATCAATCGCGTGTCTGTCCGCACTGCGGCGCATTTAGCGACACGTCCATATGTCACACTGACGGTTATCGGACCGTCGCCACAGGGCTTCGCGCGGCGGCTGATCCGCTCGTCGGCGCGATCTTCGAGGAGCGCTACCGGATCGAGGAGTTGATCGGGCGCGGCGGCATGGGGCGGGTATATCGGGCTCGCCAGCTGGCCGTGCAGCGCGACGTCGCCATCAAGATCTTGCGACGCGACATGGTCGACGAGCTCAAGGAGGTCATGCGCTTTCAGCTCGAGGCCCGGGCGCTGGCGGCGCTGGACCACCCTGGCATCACGTCCGTGCATGACTTCGGGCAGACCCGTTCAGGCGATCTGTTCCTGGTGCTCGAGTACCTCAGGGGGCAGGAGTTGGGTGAGCGCCTCAAAGAGGGGCGGCCGATGGCGCCCGAAGAGGTCGCGCGCATCGCCTGTGAGGTCCTCGACGCCCTCGCCGACGCCCACCATCAGGGCGTCGTTCATCGCGACCTTAAGCCACAGAACATCTACCTCACGGAGGTCGGCCGAAAGAGCGGCGTCGTGCGGCTCCTCGACTTCGGCATCGCCAAGATGTTCGAGGACCCGCATGCCCCCGATGAGGGAGCGCTGACGCTGACCGGCGTGACCATCGGAAGCCCTCGGTACATGTCACCCGAGCAGGCGATGGGCTACCCTATCACCCCGCAGACCGACCTCTATTCACTCGGCGCGACGATGTGGGAGATGCTCTGCGGCCGACCGCTCTTTGAAGAGACGTCACCCACTGGATATATGCTGGCCCACGTGAACCGACCGGCTACAAAGCCGACGCGCGATGGCCAAGCGCTCGCGGGTCCGCTGGTCGACATCATCATGGAGATGCTGACCAAGGACCCGGCGGCGCGTCCGCCATCTGCAGAGGCCGTCCTGATCCGTCTGCGGGCGGTTCAAAGCCCGCTGGTCCGCCGTGAGCTGGGGCCGGCCGCAGCGCCGTCGTCGATCCCGCCGACCGCGCCTGGGCCACGGGGGGGGGGCCACGCGTCCGCTCCGAGCTCCGCGGCGCCATCCCAGGTCTCCGCGCCGGCCATCGAAGACAACGTCATGACGACCGCGGTGTCCTCTCTGACCGGCGCTGAGTTGCCCAGGCCAGATGCTCACACCGGAGCTCGCCGGGTCTGGATTGCAGCGTTCGTATTGGTGCTGGGGGGGTTCCTGTTCCTGCTGGCCGATACGCTGAACGAGCCCGCAACGCCTGCGAGCGGGGTGCGCG
>JAAZYN010001149.1 GCA_014239625.1 Myxococcales bacterium
TTACGAGGATGCGTCGCATGGTCACGGTGATCGGCTCCAGCGCGGAAGAGCCCGCATGGTGACAGAGCCATCCCGAGGTGTCACGCTACACGCCCGTGCCAGGTTTGGTGGAGGCGCGACAGCGTGTGGAACCCGCGACAGCGCGTCGCACCGGTCCACGTGATCGCGCGAGCGGAGCGCGCGAACCCGCCACAGAGCGTCGAAGGGACCCGAGCGATCTCGCGAACCCGGGAGATTGGCGTCGAGTGCCGGACTACGCGTCCGTGGTCTCGCGCGAAGTGCTCTGGGTTCTGCGGCCCAGAGGTTGCGCCCCGGCCCGTTGTTCCACCGTCGCTTCTGTGGCGCAATGGTCCCGTGGCGTCGTTCGCAACCGTCTCGACATCTCATCGGGCCCAACCGCATCGGATGGGACACCCCTCGGATTTCTGCGCTGGGCGACTCGGGCCCGACACCTTCTCGCCCGTCGCCAGCGCGGTTGGGCGAGCTCTGCCTCCCCCCGGGCCGTCGCCGGCGCGCTCAACAGGGCTGCTGCCGGCTCGGCCACAGGGTCGTCCAGGGCGACACGCCGCCCCGGCTGCATGTCACGGTCGTGGCCCGTGAGCTCATCGATCCTCGATGGCGGTGAACGGCTCGGCGGTGGTCTGTTCGGCGAGACCTGGCGTGTCGGCGACCGGGTCATCAAGGTCGCTGGAGAGGACTATCGCCGGGCGCTGCCGTGGGGCATCCCGCGGGAGATAGAGGTCTTCGAGCGCGGCCTCGAGCACCCGAACATCGCGCCCTTCCAGGACCACGGCAGGACGCCGGAGGGGCGACCGTGGATTGCGACCACCTTCGTCAGCGGGGCGACCGTACGGGACCTGCTGGTGAGCGGCCCGCCCATGGCCACGAATCGGGCCTGCGTGGTGGCCCTGGGCGTCGCTCGTGCGCTGCAGGCCGCTCATGCTGTCGGCGTGCTGCATTGCGACGTGAACGTGCACAACGTCATCGCGGTGGCCGACCCGCCAGGTCGTCACGCGGTGCTTGTCGACTGGGGTATCGCGGCCCTCGTCGACGCCGGGGGCGACCGCGCGACCACCGCCCGGTTGAAGAGCGGGACGCCACGGTACGCGGCGCCCGAGCAGCGCAGGCCCGCTCGACACTCTCCTGCCACCGATGTCTGGGGTCTCGGGGTGCTGCTCTACTGCATGGTGTATCGCAGGCCGCCCTTTGCCCTGGACGACCTGGACCGGGACGCCATCGCGTTCCCACCCGGCCACCCCGAGCTGGAGTGGTTGCTGCGGCGGGCGCTCGCCCCGCGCCCCGCGGACCGGCCCAGCCTGGAGCGCCTCATAGGGGCTCTGTCCCAGGCCGTATCCTCGCCGGTCGCAGATTAGCCCGGATCATTCATGGAACTTCGAGGGAAACCAAGGAGGCGTAGTGCTG
>JAAZYN010000114.1 GCA_014239625.1 Myxococcales bacterium
CTTCTTCTTGGTCTTCTTCTTGGTCTTCTTCTTGGTCTTCTTCTTGGTCTTCTTCGCACCGTTGTCGGATGCGGCGCCGTCGGCCGACGCCATCGAGATCTCGCTGCCCGAGCCACCTTTGGCGGCGAAGTAGATACCCACGCCACCGCCACCCCCGATGACGACGATCAACAACGTGATCCACAGCCACTTGAGGGAGCCCCCCCGGGATGATCCACCACCGTGCGCGAAGCCGGAACTCTGGCTGGGCAAGCCCGGGGTCGGATACTCGCGCACCGCGTCGGGAAAGTCTCGCAGCGCCTGACGAATGTCCCGTTGCAGCTCGGCGGCGGATTGATACCGCGCGTCCGGGTCCTTCTCGGTGCAATTGCGCAAGATCGTTTCAACCCGCGGCGAGATGTCCAACCCCTTGAAGCGGTTGTTGGGCATCTCAATCTCCTCGGTGGTGTGTTTCACCAAGTAGTCGATAGCGCTGTCCGCTTTGAACGGGTGAGCCCCCGTCAACATCTCGTATAGAATGATGCCCAACGCGTAGATATCGGCGCGGACGTCGATCTGCTTGCCCTTGGCTTGCTCCGGAGCCATGTAGCGCGGCGTGCCAAAGACCGAGCCTGCCTGAGTCAATGTGGCCTGGCTCTTGTCTCCCATCATCTTGGCGATACCGAAGTCGAGAACCTTGACGTAGTCAGGGTTGCCGTGGCGGTCGGTCAACATGATGTTGTCGGGCTTCAGGTCTCGGTGGACGATACCGATGTTGTGGGCCTCTATCAGGGCCGCGGAGGCTTGCTCCAGAATCCGAAGCGCCCGCGTCTGATGCATCCGACCACGCTTCAAGTCGTCGGTCAGGTCACGTCCCGACACGAACTCCATCGCGAGATACATCTGCCCCGTGTCGGTCGCTCCGAATACGTACACGCCGACGATGTTCGGGTGGTTCAGCGCGGCGACCGCTCGCGCCTCGCGTTTGAAACGCTCGACAGCCGTTGGGCTCCCTGCGGTGAGTTCGGGGTGCATGACCTTGATGACCACTTTGCGGCCCATGTCGATCTGCTCTGCCAGGTACACCGCACCCATCCCGCCCGCCCCGAGCTTCTTGATGATGCTGAACTGGCTCGCGATGGTCTTGCCAGTGAGGTCCCCGGGTGGGGCCGCTGCGGCCATGTGCATCCCCGCTGTCTGTGAACGGTCAATCAGGTCGTATGTGGGACCGATGGTACGCTAATGCTGCCGAGTTTTGTATCCGCTGGGATAAAACAGGACCGTCTGGAACAGGGCCAGTAGTGCCGCTGTTATAGTTCGCGCACACGCCGGAAGGGTCCCATCATCTACATGCCGCAACGCTCTGCTCTCACACGGATGGCTCTCACCATCCTCATCGCTCTGTTCGGCCTCACGGGCATTGGATGCGGTGGCGCCTCGCTGACCCGCGATCTCATCCCCGAAGTCACCAGCGGAGACGCGAGCCAACGCGAACGTCAGCTGAAACGTCTCATCAAACGGCAGGGCCACACCGCCGGCAGATACGCAGAGCTCGCCAGCATCCAGCTGACGCTGGGCAAACTTCGAGCCACGCGGACGTCGGTTCAGCGCGCGATCGGGCTGGACGCCGAGCACGTTGGCGCGATGGTCGTTGGAGCGCGCGCCGCGATCGCATCCGGCGACCCCGAGAGGGCTATACGGTACTACAGGGCAGCCGTAGACGCTCGCCCGGGCCTCCGCGAGGCGATCGCCTCAGAGTGGTCTCTCGCCCTCATCGAGGCTGGGCGCGCCCGCGCGGATGCCGGGTCGGCCAGGGGTGCGTTGGCGGCGCTCGACACGCTCGGCTCCCGACTCCCCGGACGCGCCGCCCCCTTGCGGCGAGAGCGTGGTGAGTTGTTGCTCGACGCGGCGCGTTTGTTCCTGACACAGGGCGACCACACCCGAGGGGGAAAGGCGTTGAGTCGCGCTACGGCAGCCGGCGCGGACCCGGATCAGCTGGGGTTCCTGCGAGCCGCGCGCAAGCTGATCAAGGATGACCTCGCCGGCGCCCGAAAGGACTTCGAAGCGTGGGTCAATCAGAACCCCTCCGCCAAACGCTGGGACGCCGTTGGCGACTTCTGCCGGCGCCAGCGGAGGTACCAGATGGCGTTGGAGGCCTACCGGAGAGGGGAGACGACCGGGAGAGCGTCGCTGTTGAGGCTGGCATCGGTGGCGCTCAAAGCCAAGAGACCCTCTGTGACCCAGAGCGCGTGGCGGCAGCTGGCAGATCTGGAGACCAAGGCCCATGGCGTCAGTTCAGGTGCCGAGATGCTCGTGCGGGGCGCCCGTGAGTTGGAGGACCGAGCATACCTTAAGGCCGCTCACGCCCTGTACATGGAGGCCACTACCCGAGCCCCTGGCCACTGGACAGTGATCCGCGACGTCGGCCAGTTCCTGACTGAGCGCTACGATCGCGGTGTGGACGTTCCCGAGCTGCTCCGCCGCCATCTGGACGCGACGGCCTGGTCGGTCGCGGCGGTGACCCGCTCGATCGAGCTCCTCAAGGCGTCGCAACAAGTCATCGAAGCCAGCCGCCTGATCGGCGAGGCCCAGAGACGGCCCGGCGCCGTCGCAGCTCTCTGGCTGCACCAAGCCGATCTGCTGCACTTGCAACAGAACGTGCGCGATCGCGACAAAGCGCTCGGTGCGTACGTCCACCGGGCCGGGCCGAACAAGCTCCGGGTGTTGACGCTGGCGGGCAACGCCTGGCTGCGTTTCAGGGTCCTCAGCCAGGCGGAGACGCTGGCACGCGCCGCATACGCCAAGGCTCCGAACGACCCCTCGGCGGCCCTGCTGATGGCGGCTGTGCACCGTACGCAAGGACGCGGACGCGCCGCTGCCCGGGTCTTGAAGCGATACTTGAAGGGCGCCGACGACCCGGCCAGAGCGGCTCTGGATGTTGGTCGCCGATACTACGAGCGCAATCGATTCCAATCGGCGATTCGGTTCCTGAGGGAGGCGGCCGGCGCTGAGGACAAGGACGTGCAGCGGCAGGCACACGAGTTGCTCTTTGAGCTCTATTTTCAAGGCCCCTCCGCGAGCAGGAGTGTGGCGGCCCGCCATCTAAGAGCCTGGATGCGGCTGCTCGGCGACGCCGCGAAGCGAGAGCGGATGCTGCGGCGCATGCTGGAAGACACGGCCGGCAACAGCTCGGTCATCACGGTGCGTCTGGAGGCCATCCGCCAGCTCTTGGTGGTCCACCCCAAAGAGGCGGCGCTGTGGGCGGAGCAGGGTGACGTCCACATCTCCAGCGGCCGGTACGCAGAAGCTCGTCGCAGCTTCGACAAGGCGCTGGCCTTCTCCGGACGCCGCGCCAAGGACGCTCAGCGGTACGGCGACCGCTTCGCCGGATCGAGCCAGGATACACACGCCCTTCACTTCTACGACCTGCTGGCTCCCGAGGAGTTTGTCGGAGACCCGTCAGCCCACGTCGCGCTCGGCGAGCGGTATGACCGGCATGGCCGCCGGGAACGTGCGACACGTCACTATCGACTTTACCTGAGAGAGCTGTTGCGCAAGTCGTCCGCGGAGCCGCTGGCGCGATTCGGCGAGAGGATGCTCAAGATCCGGCGAACGACGCTGGCGGTGAAAGCCTTCGAGGCGGCGCTCAAGAGAAACCAGCGCGAGCGGAGAGCTCTCAAGGGGCTCGGGAGCGCGTTGCTACGTCAAGGTGATGTGAAGGCGGCCCGGCTGGTGCTGGAGCGGTACATCGGCCACCATACGACACGGCGGAGCAAGCGAACCGCGCTCTCCGAGGTCGCCACGGAGTTCGAATCGGCCGGCGCGCTGAGTGACGCCGCGCGGGTCCTGGAAGAGCTGATGGCTCACGAGAGCAACCGCGCCGCGAGGACATTGCCGCGAGTCGCGCGGCTGTATCGGCGCATGGGTGACCACCAGCGGCTCACACAGCTCGGTCGCCTCTACACCGGCCTGGCGACACCTGAGCGGGCGGAGCCAGTGATCGCGGTGGCCCGGGAGCTCGAGAAGGCTGGCCTGGGCGTGCGGGCCTACGCCCTCCTCGAGGAGGCCCTGAACAGCCGCCGAATCAGAGGGACAAGCTCTAGACAACGACGCTACAAAAGGGCCCTGATGGAGGCCGCCGGGGTGAACGCCCTGAAGCGGGGCGACGTGGCCAACGGGTTGAAGCAATTCAGCGCTCTCGCGTTGGCAAAGAACGAGCGAGCGAGCGAGTGGCGGCGGCTCGGCGAGCGTATCGCCAAGGCCGGCTACCCTGCCTCCGCGGCCAAGTTCCTGGACCACCCACTGACTCAAGCCCACGTCGACGCGAGCCTGTTCGTGGCACGCGGGCGGTATCGGCTACAGGCCGGACAGCTCGAGGACGCGCACGAGGACTTCCTCGAGGCCCTCGCCAGGACCATGTCCGTGACCAAAGTGCTGACACAGATCGAGACCATCTATCGAAGCAACGGCCAGGTGAAGAGGCTGCGCGTCATCCTCGCCCGCGCTGCCCAGCTGATTCCCGCCCGGTCGCAGCACGTCTTGTCGCTCGGACGCCTCCTCCTCGACGAGGGCCATCTGGCTGAGGCGTCACAGGCCTTCCAGCGCTTCCTGTCGGTCAAAGAGCGTGGCCAACTCGACGTCGCTCGCGCCTACGCCAAGGCGGGCCTCCCGAAGCTCGCGTTAGCGCATTATGCGCGATGCTACGCGCACACCAAGCAAGGCTCCGGAGCGCTCCGAGAGGCCGCCAAGCTGCTCACCCAGTTGGGAAGCACCGACCAGCTCGATCACCACGTCCAGCGCTTCCTGCTGGCCGCTGACGACCCGGGTCGCGGGTTCCGACAGGTGGCGGAGATTTGGCACGACGTGGCCGGAGATCCGAAGAAGGCGTTGACGTGGCTGAGGCGCGCCTGGGAGTCCGATCCCAACATCCATGACCACCTGCGAATGGGCCGCCTGGCGCTGATCTCCGGAGACCGCGGCGTCGCGATCGCCGAATTCGAGCGATACATCGCCAGGAATCTCGCCCGAAGCAGCGATGGCGGAGCCGCGTTGATCCAGCCGGTGACCAGCGTGATCACCCACTTCGTGACCCGCGGCGAGCATGGGGAAGCGTTGGCGATGATCGACCGCGTCAGCGACATGCTTGGCGGGAGTCCGTGGCTCACGGCCAAGCGCGTTCAGCTCATGATCGCCAAGGGCGAGGTCACTGAGGCCCTGCAGCTCTTGGCGACCCATCCGAAGCTGCTGTCGAAGGTGGTCACCGAAGCTCCCGGGATCATCGAGGCGCTGGTGGCCCGCGATCGACTCGCCGAGGCCCTGGCGGTGGTAAAGCAGGTGCTTGCGACGCACCGAAGCACGCCGCTGACCAAATGGCAGGTCCGACTGCAGGCTCGACTGGGCCTGTTGGAAGACGCCTCCGCGACGGCCGCGACCATCGCCCGTGACGGCGCGCCGAGCCTACACTTCGACGCCGGCCAGCTGTTGTTCCGCGAGGGGGTCTTGGGGTCCGCCCACAAACACCTCCTTGCGGTTGTCAAGCAGCGGGGCGGGGACGGCTCCAAGCCGTTGAAGAAGGGACATCGCGAACGCCTGGCCCATGCCACGACCCTGCTCATCAACGGCCGCACCCATCAGGGGGGGCCCCTCGCGGCCAACGTGCGCAAGGAGCTCCTGGCGGAGGCCGCCGACACCGGCGATGACCTGATGGCGAGCTACTCGCTGCAGGCCCGAGTCCACTATGACGCGGGAGACTACCGATCGGCGCTGGTCGCGCTGGACCGGGCCATGTCGCTGAGCCCCGTGGACCAGTCACTCCGCAACAGGATGTTCGAAGCCTGCATCATGCTCGATGACGGCGCCGGCCTCTTCCGGCGCCTCGAGGCCCTCCCCAGGATCGCGAGCCGGGGCGCCGAGCTGGAGGTGATCGCCTTTCTGGCCGAACAGATGAACCAGCCACGCATCGCGCTGGAGGCCGTCGAGCGGGCCCTCCAGACCCGCTCGGGCAACACCAGGGTCCGCTTGCGGGCGGTGGAGCTCGCCATGACCGCCGGCGACGAGGATGCCGTCGAGCGGCACGCGGTGGCCTACGCCAAGTCACTGCGGCGCTCGAAACGATCGTACGTGACGCTGGCGTCATTGGCTTCCCAGCATCTGTACTTCCGATATGCGGAGCGTTGGGCGGCGCACGCGGAAGGGGTAGCCGGGCTCGATCGGCATGTGCTGAACCTCATACACCTCGGCATCGCGCTCCACCGCAGAGACGACCTCATGACCGCCAAATGGTCAGCGGCCGTGCTCAAGGACGCCCCGGATGGGCGAATCGCGCGACTCCAGATCGCTGAGCTCTTGACAGAGCTGGGCGGGCCCGCGCAACAGATGTTGGACGTCCTCGCCCCTCTGTTGGCCGACCGACAGCAGATCCCGGCGAAGGTGTTGAAGCTCGCGATCCCCGCCGCGTGGCGCGCAGGCCGCAGCGCGGACGCCCGCCAGTACCTGGAGCTGCTGGCGCGCCGACATCGCGGCGAGTTGTCCAAGCATGACTCGCGGCATATGGCGGAAGCCCTGCTGTCTGAAGCCGGCGCGGCGAAGGACGTGGCCGGTGTGGCCCTGGTGATGGACCTCTTTGCCGCGCAAGGCAGCGTCGCCCGCGTGTTCCGCGATGGCAGCGCCGTGCCCGGCCAGGTCGTGCTGCTGAGGGCTCTGGCTCGGATCTGCGAGCGGCTGCATGGCGACTGGGATACGAGCACCAACAAGGCGTTCGCGGCGCTCCTACGGAGCCGAATATTTTCCCACAAATGGGTGCGTGGCCTGGCGACCGAAGACATGGCGCGCGTCGAGCGCGCGCTCCACGTACTCGAAGGCCACCAGGAGGCAGCCCTCGCAGGGTACGACCGGGCGCTGACGCGGCGACCGGCGAGCACTACCATGGCAAACAACGTGGCCTACGAGTTGGCCGAAGCCGGGCGCGAGCTGCCGCGAGCGCTGAAGTTGGTCGAGCGTGCCCTGGCGCTGCTCCAGCCCTTCACGAACACGGGGGAGAGGCGGCGCGACGGTGACTCCCTGTCCATGTACCTCGACACCCATGCCTGGGTTCTCTACAAGATGGGCCGACACAAAGAAGCCCTCGCCACCCAGCGGCGGGCGGTGCGCCTCGGGCGGCGCCCGTCGCTCAAGACGCAGGACGACGGCGCCCTGGGGAGCTTGAGAGCGCTGTTTCCCCTGTTCACGACCACCCAGAGCCTGGAGACAGAGGTGCTCTATCATCTCGGTGTGATCCAACGGGCGAACAAGCTGGAGAGTTCAGCCCGCAACACCTTCCGGGACTGCGCACGCCGAGACCCGTCGTCGTTTTACTCAAAAAAATGCCGCGCCGAGCTGACCGAGCCGCCGAGATAGCCCGGATCATTGAAGGCACGTCGAACGAACCCAAGGAGGCGCTCGACAACCGGCGGGACGGACGGCGGTGGGGTGGGCGAGCGCGACACGACGATGAGCGACACCCTCGTCGGGAGACAGCTCGGCGAGTCGGCCCAGCTCGACCAGCCAGAGGCCGCGTTCAGCCGGACCGGATCGCGCGAGCGGCGGCCCGGATGCGTTCGGCGGAGGCACGCTGGAGGTCATGCTCACGGCTCGCGATGCCCCGAAACCAGGTCAGCTGGCGCTTAGCGTACTTCCGGTGACCGTGGGCGATGGCCGCGGCCAGCTCTCCACGGCAGCGTGATCCCCGGAGGTGCTCCACCACCTCCCGGTACCCCAACGACATGAGTGGGCCCCGCTCTGTCGAGACCCCCATGGCGATGAGCCCCTCCACTTCGGACACCAGGCCCCGCTCCAGCATGTGGGCCGCGCGTCGCTCGATGCGCGACGTCAGCTCCTCGAGCTCGGGCCAGAGCCCAAACACGCGCGCCGCCGGATACCTGTGGTGAGGCGTGGTGGAGATCCCCGTCTGCCAAGCGCTCAGCGGTCGCCCGCTGGCCCGATAGACCTCGAGCGCGCGGCCGATGCGTTGGCTGTCGCCGGGGGCCAGCTTCGCGGCCGTCTCCGGATCGACGGCGGCCAGCTGCGCGTGTAGCTCGGGCGCGCCCTTCGAGACCATCTCTTCCCGGACGGCCACGCGGACCTCAGCGGGGACCTCCGGCATCGGGTTCAGGCCGTTCAACAGCGCCCGCACATACAGCCCTGTGCCACCGCACACGACAGGCATCCGGCCCCGCCCCGTGATATCGGCGATAGCGGCGTCGGCGAGCGTAGCCCACCGCTGAGCGTCGAGCTGCTCGGTCACCGGATCCGCGATGTCGATCAGGTGGTGGGGTACCCGCTCGCGATCGCTTGAGCTCGGCTTGGCCGACCCGATGTCCAGACCGCGGTAAACCTGAACGCTGTCGGCGCTGACTATCTCCCCGCCGACGTCCTCGCAGATGGCCATCGCCAAGGCGCTCTTCCCCGCAGCCGTGGGGCCACAGATCACCAGGAGCGCCACCTGCGCCTCGCCTGCGGAAGC
>JAAZYN010001150.1 GCA_014239625.1 Myxococcales bacterium
TGTACGATCCGGTGTGCGGTTGCGACGGCCAGACCTACGGCAACTCCTGTGAAGCTGCGGCCGCGGGCGCCACCGTCGCCTCCAAGGGTGAGTGCAGCTCCGCGTGCGGTGGGTTGCTCGGCGATCCATGCGACGACGGCTCGTTCTGCGAGTTCCCGGCGGGCACCTGCAACATCGCGGACCTCCCAGGCCAGTGTGTCGAGATCCCCCAGGGGTGCCCGGACATCTGGCTCCCTGTGTGCGGATGTGATGGGACGACCTATGGCAACGACTGCGAACGCCAGGCCCTCGGCGCGCAAAAGAGCCACGACGGCGAATGCAAGAGCGACTGCCCGCTCATCTTGTGTGCACCCGGCACGGTCCCTGTGGACAGCGATGGGGACGGCTGCGCCGACAGCTGCGAGGCGTCCGGAGGTCCCTGCGGTGGGCTCCTCGGCAAGCCCTGCGCCGACGACGCCTTCTGCGAGCTCCCGGTGGGGACCTGCCAATGGGCCGACCAGTCCGGTGAGTGCGTCACGGTCTCCGAGACATGCCCCGACGTCTGGGCCCCGGTCTGCGGCTGCGACGGCACGACCTACGGCAACGACTGCGAGCGCCGCCAGGCCAAGGTCAGCAAGTCCCACGAGGGGACCTGTGAGTGCCTGATCATCATCGACTGCGCGCCGGGCTGGCTGCCGGTGGACACGGACAAGGATGGCTGTGATGACAGCTGCGTGCCTGGCGCATGCCAGACCAACTCCGACTGCGGCGGCGCGCTCGGCGATGTTCAGCTGACCTATTGCGCAAAGCAGGATGGCCAGTGCGATGGAGCCGGCGCGTGCGCGCTGCTGCCCGACGCCTGCTACGAAATCTACGCGCCGGTCTGCGGCTGTGATGGCAAGACCTACCCCAACGACTGCTACGCCCACGCGGCCGGCGTCAACGTCGCCAGCGACGGCCCCTGCGCGCCGGACATCTGCGGTGGCATCGCCGGGGTCGCCTGTCCACAGGGGCAGTTCTGCGAGCACGCCCCCGACACCTGTAACGTCCTCGACAACGCGGGCACCTGCGTCGACGTACCCGACGTCTGTATCGATGTCTGGGCCCCGGTCTGCGGGTGTGACGGCATCACCTACGGGACGGACTGCGACCGGCAGCTCGCCAAGGTGGCCAAGGCCCACGACGGCTCCTGTGATTGCCCCGCCATCAGCTGCCCGCCTGGCCTGGCGCCGGGGGACACGGACGGCGACGGCTGCGACGACGCCTGCCTGAACGCGCCGTGCAGCTCGGATGGGGACTGCCCCGACACCTCCTATTGCGCCAAAAAGGCGTGCGGCGACGCGGCCGGAGCGTGCGCGCCGAAGCCGGAGGCCTGCATCTTCGTGTACGATCCGGTGTGCGGTTGCGACGGCCAGACCTACGGCAACTCCTGTGAAGC
>JAAZYN010001151.1 GCA_014239625.1 Myxococcales bacterium
CGTTGCTGGCAAGGCGCGGGACCGACGTCGCAGCAGCGTTGCGTCGAGGTCGAGCCACGCAGCAAGCGGCGAAATCGCCCAGAAGTTCGCGTTCAACCCAACTGACCGGCGGAATGAGCCTGCGCTCGACGCGGCTTGACGGAGGGAGTCGGGGCCGCTCCAACGGGACCACGTTATCACGGGCTGGTCCGCCGCGCGCACGCCATCACCGCCGTTTTTGATTGTAGATGTAGTAACAATCGAGTTAACTGACGGTTAGTCTAAGCTTCCCTTGATCGAGGCGATCTACCCCAGCAGCGCGATCGGGTTCGCGTTGTCGCCACGCGGTCAGGGCTCCACCTGCTGTTGCGAGGTTGCGATGTCGCGCGACGCGTATTGGCCATCCAAGGAACGTCAAGCCACGCCACCAAGACCTGGCGGCAAGTCGCCGGTCACGGTGTCGCTTTGGGACAACGAGCAGAGACGCTACACGATCGTACGAACAGACCAACGTGGGGTCGAGCTGGTGGGCCCAGCGGGCAGCTTGGTCGCCGGCGAAGAGGCGGTGTTGGGGATCAGCTTTTTGAGCGGCGACGTCTTCGTCTGCGTCAAAGTGGTCTCGATGGCGCCGGGGCGCACCAACGCCACCCTGTCGCGGATCCGC
Organism: Myxococcales bacterium; assembly: GCA_014239625.1. Classification (GTDB taxonomy): domain Bacteria; phylum Myxococcota_A; class UBA9042; order PHBI01; family JAAZYN01; genus JAAZYN01. The sequence continues at coordinate 644 of JAAZYN010001151.1, forward strand.
GCCCAGTGGTTGAGCATCTGGGGCACCGACCCGAGCCTCACCCGGCGTTTCCTGTCCGAGCGCTTGCGGGTCCCCGCCAGAGTCTTCCGGCGGCTCGCCCCGGTGGCGCCGAAGAGCAAGGGAGGCTGGTGGTCGGCCATGATGAACAAGGTGACCGCCCCCAACATGCCCGCCGCGCGGAGCTCGCGACTCCACCGCAGCCTGGCCAAGTCACGGCCAGCGGTGCGCCCCCGCGCTACTCGGCCGAGCAAGCCGCATGCATGAGGAGCCCGCAGAGGCCCCCGGTCGCGCGCGCGCTCGACATAGACGCCCCTGAGCGGCCCCAGCCGTTGGGTGACCGCTCGACGGCATAGACACCTCTGAGCGGCCCCAGGGCGTGGGTGACGCTGTCCAGCCGGGTCCTGTCTTGCGCGACTTGCGCGAGGAGATGCGCGGCCGGCGAACTACTTCTGGTCGCGCACGCGCTCGACGAAATAGACGCCCTTGAGCTGCCCCAGATGTTTGGTGACGTTGTCGAGCTGACTCCTGTTTCGCGCGAAGAAACGAAAGACGTTGCTGGCGCGGCCGTCATCGGACTCGGCGCAGTTGGCCATGTCGATGTTGATCTCCTGATCGGAGAAGACCTTGGTCATCTTGGTGAGCAACCCCGGGATACCGGTAGTCGTCACCACCCTCAGGCACACCGGGTAGCCCGCATCGGACTCACCCCAACGGACCTCCACCTCACGGTCCTCGCGGATGTCTACGGTGTTGGTGCAACCCTTTCGG
>JAAZYN010001152.1 GCA_014239625.1 Myxococcales bacterium
GTCAGTTTGGTTGTTCGCGAGATTCGCCAGGCGATTTCGTTGCTGGTAAGGCGCGAGACCGACGCCGGAGCAGCGTTACTTCGAGGCCGAGCAACGCCGCCAGCGGCGACATCGCCCAGCCGGTCGCGCTCAACCCTTCTGACCGGCGCAATGAGGGGCGAGGGCAGGACTCACTTCGCGGGGGCCTCGGCCCACTCCATCGCACCGGGCGGGGCCGGGCGGGACCGGGCTCCAGGGGGGGCGCCGACCACCAGCCGCCCGGTCACGGCCACCGAGGAGGTCTCGGGGTGGGGTCTCGGCGGCGACAGCGCGGGGTTCTGGAGGGCCCGTCAGGGCCCCATGGCGGCAGCGAGGCTTCGTTCGAACACATCATGCGCCACGTAGGCCCCACATAGACGGCGCTGTCCGGTGAAGGCCTCGCGGGCGTGGAGCATGCGCCAGTTAGCGAACACCAGCGCCGTACCGGGCTGAAGTCGAAGACGGTGCGCCGCGTCCGGCCGAGCGACCTCCTGTGCGAATGCCCGCCAGGCGGCTTCAAAGGCAGCTCGGCGCTCGCCCTCGAGGTCGAATGGCTGCCGGTCGTACGAGTTGAAGCAGACCCGCCGCACCGTCTCTTTCGAGCCGTCCCTCAGCGCAAACACCGGGTGCTCGCCGCTGGAGTCGAGCGCTCCATCCAGGTAGCGCGCCGGCACACGGACCTCGCTGAGGAGGTCGAAGGCCGCCGGGTTTGATGCCCGCAACCGCTCGGCAGCGGCGACTCCGTCCGAGAGCACGCTGTGTCCTCCCTCGCCCTCGAAGTGGAGGCAGTGGAACACTTCTAGCCGCGGCGGCTCGGGGTAGTATGTGCCATCGGTGTGAAGGGCGATGGCTTTGTCGGTGTAGGCCAAATCGACGTAGCTCTGGTCGTTGCTGAACTCCCAGAAATCACCGAAGAGGCTGGGGAACAGCGGGCCGACACGCTCCAGCAAGGCACGCGTGGCCGCTGCGGACACCGGGACCTCCCCGACGAGCGCCAGGCCATGACTCTTCACCCGGTCGAGCAGACGCCACAGGCCGGAGTCGGTCGATATGACGGCGTCATAGAGGGTGGATATGGTCAGGTGCATGGCGATGTGTGTGGGGGGATGAGTGTCTCCAGTGTGGGACGGGATCTACCCCAGATGCCGTCTAAGCGAAAGTCGCTCGAGTGGATCCGGACGCGCCCTGTTGGTCCCCGGGCGTGCCGGGACGGGGTGCTCGGACGGAGGCGCGCGATGAAGCGTCTCCGGGCGGAATCGAAGCGCCGCCCGCTGTCACTCGCCGGTGAACGGCCTAGCTAGCCCGCATTTCTCACCAGGCTCTGAGCGACGCGCCGGGAGGCTCGAGTGATTTCGCGGTGGCGCGGACCGGAAG
>JAAZYN010001153.1 GCA_014239625.1 Myxococcales bacterium
TGGGCCGAAACGCCTGGCGAATCCTGGCATCAACCATTCTGACCGGCTGCGTGAGAGCCTGTGGGGGCGGCTTTTTCACCCAGCGCGAGCTCAAGATACTTGGGGGTAGCCATGCCATCATAACGAGTCTCCTGAGAAAAGGGCCGATGAGCGCCGTGGCACCTTTACCGTTGGTAAGGCGCCACGGCGTTTCTGCGCTGGCGCGGACACATCGCGTGGTGCCTGCTCGAAAGCGGCGCGTTGACCGAACGCGCATTTTTTTCGCGCCTACATCGTTGCCAGGGCAGGGTGGCCTTTTTTGTGAGGCCGGTGACTGTGCCGGTGTTTGGTAACGATGCCGCGCATCGCACCCGGGGAGTAGTATCGTGTCGACATAGCTGCTATGCGCCAATCGGAGAGCCCGTCGTGACCGTCCCCGTGTTTCATCCCCCCAGCCTCGATGACCTGAAGCTTCTATGCGCTGTGGTGGACCGGGGCTCGTTCAGCGCTGCAGCCCACGCCGTGGGGACGACACAGACGCGGGTCAGCCGCGCCATCACCCGATTGGAGGAGCGGCTCGATCTCACGTTGGTCCGTCGTAGCCCGCGTGGCGTCGCCGTGACATCGGACGGGCGACGCTACGCGTCCCATGCGAGGAATGTCCTCGCCGAGTTGCAGGGGCTCGAAGCCGACCTCACGGGCGATGCGTCAGCCGTCGGCCCCCTGCGAGTGAGCACGCCCCCTGCGGTGGGGCGCCGGCTGCTGCTCCCCCACGTCGCGACCTTCTGCCGAGCGCATCCCGAGATCCGCTTTGAGTGGGCCCTGGGCCCTCGGCGCGTCGACATGATCGACGAGCACGTGGACGTGGCCATCCGTTTTGGTCCGCTGCAGACCACCTGGCGGCGTGCGCGTCGAATCCTGGTCGGGCGTTACCACGTCTATGCCGCGCCGTCCCTGGGCCTGATCCGGCTGCGCGGGCCCGACGACCTCGCCGGTCTCCCGGCGCTGGCCCTCCACGCTACCCACCTCCGCGATCGGTGGCCGCTCCTGAAGAAAGGCGAGGTGGTTTATGCTCCCGTCGACGCGATCCTCCTCACCAACGACGTCAGCGCCCTGCTGGGCCTGACGCTGGCCGGGCTGGGCGTAACCATGCTGCCCGATTTCCTGGTGACGGAAGAAGAAGCCAGCGGCCGGCTCGTCCGCCTGACCGACGAGGCGCAGGCCTTCCCCGCGGAGGTCTTCGCGGTGACGGCGACGCCGCCCGAGCGCGCGGTGCGGTTCGTCGACCATCTGGCCGACGCCCTGCGGGGTCACGATGGGAAGGGGGCCAATGCCGATCACTTAACCCGCATGTCTCACCAGAGTTCGAGCGAGACCGAGGAGGGG
>JAAZYN010001154.1 GCA_014239625.1 Myxococcales bacterium
TCCTCTCTTCCTTTTCCTACTCCTGCTAGACAAAACCGTACTTAACCGCAACGACTGGAAGCCCCCCGCTCTACTAGTCTCAGTAATAGTACGGAGGAGTCGCCCCCCAGAGGGGCCGAACAAACCTTGACCCACTTGCTGCTGCTGCCGCTGCTGCTGCTGCTGCTGCTGCTGTTGCTGCTGAAACCCCTCCCGCCGCTGCTGCTGGCCCTCGCCGCCAGCGCTGGAAAGGCCGCATGAGCCGGCCCCAGGGAGATGACGCGCTGGCCCCTCGCGAGCGGCTGCTGCGACTGCTGGGTGGTAAATGGGTCGTCGCGGCGCTGGCCGCGGCGGCGAACATCGGCCTCCCGGATGCGCTCGCCGCTGGACCCAAGACGCTGGCGGCGTTGGCACAGGAGCTGGGTTGCCACCCTCCGAGCCTGGAGCGACTCTTGCGGGTCCTGGTGGGTGAGGAGATCGTCGCGGACGCTCCCGCCGGGTTCACCCTGACCGACCAGGGGCGCCATCTCCGAAGCGACTCCCTGGGCCCGCTGGTGCGCTACGTCGGCTCGATGCCGCAGTGGGCGCCGTGGGCCAACCTGGACCACAGCGTCCGCACAGGCGAGGCGGCCTTCGAGAAGACCCACGGGGTGGATCTCTACACCTACCTGAGCACCCACCCGGAACATGCCGCCATCTACGACGCGGGCGTCGACAGGTTTACACAGGAGCAGGCGCGCAAGCTCGCCGAGGACGAGGCCTTCGAGGAGACGAGGTGGGTGGTCGACGTGGGTGGTGGGCGCGGATCGGTCCTCGTCGCGCTCTTGGAGCGCTGGACCCATCTCCGCGGGACGCTGTTTGACCTGCCACATGTCGTGACTGCGCCAGACTCACGGTTGGGCGAGGGCGGCGACCTCTTCGAGCGCTGCGAGTTGAGGCCTGGGGACATGCAACAGGACGTCCCTGAGGGGGCTGATTGCTACGTGATCAAGCACGTCCTCCACAACTGGGACGACGACACCTGCGTGCGGCTGCTGTCGCGCTGTGAGCGGGCGATGGCGCCCGGTGGACGCGTGCTCGTGGTGGAGGGGATCGTCCTGGCGGGGAATTTTCGTGACCGGACCCGACTGCTCGACCTGGAGATGCTGGTGTCGACCGATGGGGGGCGGGAGCGCCGCAAACCCGAATTCCGGAGGCTCATGCGCGACGCTGGATTGAGGCTGCACAGAGCGTTGCGTCTCACCGACGGCGCCTGGTGCCTCGAAGCCGTCCCGCTTCGCCCCGCATGAGCGAGGCGGGGTAGCCACCTGGACGCTCCGAGCCTAACCCGCATTTCTCACCAGACTTCGGCTGCAACCTTCGGATGGGCAGGCGC
>JAAZYN010001155.1 GCA_014239625.1 Myxococcales bacterium
GAGCCCCCGGCGAAGGTGGAGCCCCCGGCGAAGGTGGAGCCCCCGGCGAAGGTGGTGAGGAAAAAAGTGACCCTCCGATCGACCCCGGAAGCGGCGGTCTTCATGGGTGAAGTAGCGATCGGCACGACGCCTATTCAGGTGGCTCTGCCCGAGGGCCAAGACACCCAGGTCTACACACTCAAGGCTGCCGGTCACGCCCTCGAGGATGTCACGTTGAAGGCCGACTCGGTCTCTCTCGACGTGACGCTGGAGGCCCTGCCAAAGGTCAGAAGCGCGCCCGCCAAGACCGCCAGGAAGAAAAAACGGGGCACCAAGAAGAAGGCCGAGACCAAGGCCAAGGGCAAAAAAGGGATACCGGTCTGGTAGGTCGACAGACCCGGGCCCTGCTCCTCAGGTGTGTGGGTGTGGCGCGGGTAGCCACGCCACACGGTGGCGCCCTCACCGCAACGGTGGGCTCGGGGGAGCAACAGGCCGGACGGAGCGCGCCCGCCCAGTGGGCTTTCGGAGGAGACGGCGAGGTGGCGCTGGCGCCGCGGTCTTTCCCTTCGTCGCTTTGACCGGCCTCGCTTTGGCCGCTCCCCTGCTCGGCGTCGTTGTCGGTTGCCGGGCCGAGGTCTTCGGTGGCTTGCCGCACCGAAGACCCACCGCATCGATCAGCGCGCCCGCTCGAACATTGAGTCCCCGCATCACCTCGCCGTCGCGACACTGTCGGCGAAAGCTCTGTCCCCCCCGCCCCCCGCGTTTGGCTGTTTGGCGCAGCTTGCGCGGCCGCTTGCCGAGGTTGCCGCGGGCGTCGCATTGAACCCCGATGGCATCGACCAGCGTGCCAGCGCGTCCGAAAATCCCGACCGGCCAGTGCCCGCTGGGGCACGTGAGGGTGAAGTCCTTGGTGGTGATCGCGTTGCCGGTCTTGCCAGGCTTCGCTGAAGGGGCGGCGGACGCGCTGGACGCCCATTTCAGAGCGGTCTTCGACGCGGTGTCCTCTCCGCAGGAGACCGCCAGATTACCGATGGTCACCGTGCGGCCCTTTCGCCAGGTCCGCACCTGGAGGGCGCGAACCATCTGACCGTCGGGGCATGGCTGTTCGACCAGGCGCCCGCCGCTGGCATGTCCGGCGTAGGCCTCGGGTTTTGCAGCAGGTGGGTTCAAGAGCAGCTTGCGCACCGTCTCTGGCGCGTCGTGAGGTCGCCACGTCAGCGGTGGGCGAATCGCGTCGACCCACCAGGAATGCGCCAGGCTCGTTTCGCCGTAGGACGCGCTGTAGGCGTGAAACGAGGGCTCCTTCGCGGGGGTCAAGGCGACGAAACGTTCCGCCCACACCTCCACCTTGTGTTTCCTCACCAATC
>JAAZYN010001156.1 GCA_014239625.1 Myxococcales bacterium
TGGCAACAACACCATCTCGGATCAACCCGGCCTCGACGACTGTATCGGGGGTGAAGACACGGACGGCAACGGGATCGTCGATATCGGCGAGACGGACCCCACCCTGTTGGACACCGACGGCGGCGGCGTGGGAGATGGCGAGGAGGTCATCGATCAGCAGACCGACCCGCTGCACACGGAGGATGACTTCCCGTATATCCTCAGCGGCTCGGGCCCGGTCTCCTGCGGCGGGGGCAGCCCGGTGAACGCGTGGCCGGTGGCGCTCGTGATGCTCGCGCTGCTGCTCTGGAGACGTCGCAGCCAGGGCGCCAACGCGTGACCTGACGGGATCCGGAGCCCGGGGCGCCCCCTGGCGTCACGCCACCCCGCCGGCCCATGCGCGGGCTCCTGTCACCCCGCGCGGCTCCCCACCGACGCCCCTGAGCGCTGCGGAGACCTGGGTGTAGGTGAGGTCGCCGGGAACCTGACTGCGCGATCGTGAGAACCGCGCTACGCAGCGCGGCCGAATCCACGCCCCGCCATACCGGCAGCACGCCCAATACTATCAATCACTTGCGCCCAACGCACTGACTGGCACAAGTATTGCTTGATCCATCCTCGCAGTCCCTGACCATAGGAGGCGACGCATGAAACCTGTGACCCGTAAAATCAGAACGGTGGTCCTCGCGGCGCTGTTGAGCTCTATCCTGGTGTCCCTCTCCTTCGCGTACATCGCAGCGATGACCACGAGCCTGACCTCTTCGGCGATCAACGCCGAGCCGTTTCTGGTTCTGGCCGCTGGTAGCGTCATCGGATACCTGACGCTCAAGGCGCTCCCCTTCGGGCGCCCCGAAGACCCTCGTCGCCGTTACATCGCGCGCCGCCTGAAGGCGGCTCTGCGTTAGCCCGCACCGGCGGCAGCCCAGGCGAGCCAACCGACCGCGAGGGTGTTCCACGCCGCTGGCCTCCGCCCGCATCCAGCCGGGCGCTCCATGACCGCGCGGCCTCTTCCCCAGATCAGATGTTTCACGGGCACCTCGGCTGCAACGACCGGCGGATCCGCAACCCTGACGAGCGCCCCTTCCCCCGGCCGGCTCGACGACTGTCCATACGAGAACGCCGGCTTCCGCTCCGCGCCACGCCTGTCGCCGCGGCGCCGCCTTGGTTCCGCGCGACGGGCCGTGGAGCACGCGGGACAACGCTCTGACGCTGAGCCACCCTGCGCCGGTAGCCGCCGCTGACGCCATCTGCAGGGGCAGTCATCGAGGCACGCGCCGTCGAAGGGCGGGACCGTGTCCACGCGCGACCGGGCCAGTAGATGCCTCTCCGCGACGGGCCGCGGCGCGCTGGCGCCGGCGCCCTACTT
>JAAZYN010001157.1 GCA_014239625.1 Myxococcales bacterium
GCTGAGATACGCCCTCGCGTCCCGCATCCTCCATCGCGAGGCCAACCCGCACAACGCGCGCGCCCTGGTTCAGCAGCACGGGGACCGGGACCTGTGGATCAACCCCCCACCCATCCCACTGAGCACGCCGGAGATGGACGCGGTATACTATCTGCCGTACGCGCGAGCCCCACATCCCAGCTACGGCGAGCAGCGGATCCCGGCGTGGGAGATGATCCGTTTCTCCATCAACATCCAGCGCGGCTGCTACGGCGGCTGCACGTTCTGCTCCATCACCGAGCACGAGGGGCGCATCATCCAGAACCGATCGCGAGCCTCGATCCTGCGCGAAATCGACGCGATGCGTTCGATGAAGGGGTTCACCGGGCACGTCAGCGATCTAGGGGGGCCCACGGCGAACATGTACCGGACCGGCTGCAAGTCGCCCCAGATCGAGGCCTCGTGCCGTCGACCCAGCTGCCTGTATCCGACCGTCTGCGACAACCTGAACACCGATCACACGCCGACCATCGACCTGTATCGCAGCGCCCGCGGGGCACATGGCGTCAAGAAGGTCAGCATCGCGTCGGGGGTGCGCTACGACCTGGCCTCCGAAGATCCTCGTTACGTCAAAGAGTTGGTCACCCATCATGTGGGCGGCTACCTGAAGATTGCGCCGGAGCACCTGGCCGATGGCCCGCTGTCCAAGATGATGAAGCCCGGCATGGAGAGCTATGATCGGTTCAAGCGCCTCTTCGACAAGTACAGCAAGCAGGCCGGTAAAAAGCAGTACCTGATCCCCTACTTCATCGCGGCCCATCCCGGCACCACCGACGAGGACATGCTCGAGCTGGCCTTGTGGCTCAAGCGCAATGGGTACAAGGCCGACCAGGTGCAGACGTTTTTGCCCTCTCCGATGGCCACCGCGACCGCCATGTACCACACCGAAAAGAACCCGCTGCGCCCCATCCGCGAGGACGGCGAGACGGTGGTGACGCCGAAGGGCATCAAAGTGCGGCGACTCCACAAAGCGTTCCTCCGCTGGCATGACCCCGACAACTGGCCGCTGTTGCGGGAGGCGCTCAAACGTATGGGCCGAGCCGATCTCATCGGCAACGGGCCGGACAAACTCATCGGCTGGCGCGACCCGCGCGGGAGCGATCGGGGGGGCGCCACGGACAAAAACACGGCGACCAGGGGCAAGCGACGATTCAGCACTCAGCACACGGGGCTTCGAGACGCCGCGTTCCCGAGAGGCCGTTCGAAGAAAAAGAGGCGCCGATGACGGCACCCATCCGCGACGAACGCGTGACCGGACGGCCAATCGTCATTATGATTCCAGCGCGATGACGCTGTTGTA
>JAAZYN010001158.1 GCA_014239625.1 Myxococcales bacterium
CTTCGATCCAGCGGACCCGCCGCCCGGGTACTCGCTGTGCCACAACGGACACTGTCACGCCGAGGACGGCAGCCTCCCCACATACGCGCAGATCAGCGCCACGCTGACGTCCTCGGGGGCCGCCGCCGGGGTCACCCTGACCGGCCCGACCAGCCCGGTCGCCATCGACGACGTGCCCAGGTCGGTTGAGCTGGGCCCCTGCCCCGCCGCCTGCGAGATGGACCGAGGCGAGCTCAGCGGGGTCGAGCTGAGGATCCCGCGGCTGCGTATCGTTGGCCAGGTCTTCGATCAGCTCACCGGCGACGCAGCGCGGCTGCCACCCGAAGGCCTGGCCTTGGACGCCGACCTCCCGCTGGGCGTGTCACTGTCGACGCCGGTCGCGGTGGCCTTCGGTCAAGGAGAGCCCATGGGCGCCCGTCTGGGCGCCGTCTTCAACGTTCCATCGTCCCTGCTCGACGGCGTGGACTTCGCGAGCGCCGAAGCCATCACGGAACAGGCGCTCACCGAACGCCTCTCCGAAAACCTTTTCGTGTCACCAGAGTCTTTTTCCACATTCATAGAGAGGTACCCATGATCAGAGGCATCGCCGTTTTCATCGCCATACCGCTGCTGCTCGCGTCCGCTTGCGACGACCACCACGACCATGAGCACTCCGCGACGAGCGTCAACGAGGCCATCGCAGAGGCCTGTGAACACCTGCAGTCCGGCCCGGCGACGACGATCACAGCGACCGACGAAGCGACCGGCGCCAAGAGCGGCTATCACGCGCACAAGCGGGTCGATGTGACCCTCCTGCCGGATGGCGACGGGGGGTACGGGGGCTTTGTCAAGCTCGACGTGCCCGAAGCGGGCGAGGCCGCGTTTGTGATCGACGCCGACGTGATCCTCACGCTGTCGAAAGACGGGCAGTCGCTGACCTCGACGTCGAGCCAAGACAACCACCCCTCGTGCCCATCGGCGGCCCGGGTGACCACCTTCGACGTGACCGTGGGGCGCCACGAGCTGGAGATCCGGGCGCTGGCAGGCACCACGACGGACGCTATGGTGGGCTACGTGATGGAGATCTTCACTGAGTAGCCACGCGACCCATAAGCAGGAGCGCGGAGGCCACCTGCTCGAGATCACCGAGCTGGTGGTCGGCTACGGCGGGGTTGGGCTGACCCCACCCGTGTCGACCCACGTCCATCGCGGCAAGACGTTCTTCGTGATGGGACCGAACGGGGCCGGTAAGTCCACCTTCGTCAAGACCCTCGTGGGCCTCCTTCCCGCCGTCGGGGGGAGGTTCAGGTGGGCCGACGACGTGCGGCTCAGCTACGTCCAGCAGAGCCACGGGGGAG
>JAAZYN010001159.1 GCA_014239625.1 Myxococcales bacterium
AGAGCCCGAGGGGCCCGGTGACCACGCGGCCGGGACGGGGGCGTTTCTGACCTGCCGCCACGTCAGGAAGACCGAAGGCGACGACATCCACAACGGCGTCTCCGTGGACCAGCTCGCCGCGGCGGCCATCGGCCGCGACACCCGCTTCGCGTCGCTGCAGCTGGGGCTCGAAGGTGGCGCCCAGGTTGGAGGTTGCGATTCTGGGTACAGCTGCGCGTACATACGCAACATCAGCTGGGCTGGCCCATCGACCCCGCTGCCGAAGATGGTGAACCCACAGCTGGTGTTCGACCGGCTCTTCGGCGGCAACGACGCCGGCGCTACCCGCGAGGTCATCGAGCGTCGGCGGCGCCACCGGTTGAGCGTCCTGGACTACGTGGCCGCAGAAGCCAAACGGCTGAACGCGGGGCTGCAGAGCAGCGACAAGGCCAAACTCGACGAATATCTGACCAGCGTCCGGGAGGTCGAGTTGACCATCGCGGCGGCCGGCGACGCTCCCGAGTGCGCGGCGCCGGGCTATCCCTCGCCCGAGCTGACGCTCACCGAGCACTCCGCCATCATGAACGACCTGATGGTGGCTGCCCTGCGGTGCGACATGACGCGGGTGCTCTCGTTCATGTTCGGCAACGGCGTCACCGGACGCTCGTACGGGTTTCTGGGTGTGACCGGCGGACATCACGACATCTCCCATCACCAGAACAAGCAGTCCAACTTCGACGCGCTCACGGTCATCGGCACTTACGAGATCCAGCAGTTGGCGTCCTTTCTGGAGAAGCTCGACGCGGTCGATGAGGGTGACGGGACGACCCTGCTCGACAACACGCTGGTGTACTTCTCCAGCGAGATCGAGGACGGCAACACGCACAGCCACACGAACATGCCGGTTCTCCTCGGTGGCAGCTGCGCCGGGGCCTTCAAGCAGGGCGAGCACCTGGAGGTCGATGCCCCGGTCGCCGACCTCTTCATGCGCGTCCTCGAGGAGGTCGGCGCGCCCCAGGAGAGCTTCGGCGACGACGGGACCGTGGCCTTGCAAGGGGTCACCGTCGCGTGAGGGCGCTGCTCGTCAGCGTCATCGCTCTGGCGGGCTGCACCGCGCCGCCCATGGACGTGGTGTCGGAGACCGTCGCCGAGGTCGTGTCCGACCAGGGCGACGGCGTCCAGGCGGATGGCGCCCTGGGGGCCGATGGGCCGGACTCCGACGGCGGAGGGTCCGCGTCCCCACCGGAGCATCCCATCGTGTGGGAGATCATTTACGGGTCCGCGGCGCCCACGTCGGTGGTGGCGGCGGCAGTGACCGCATCCCGAAGGACCGCCGCGGCCGCCCCGTCCGCCTCC
>JAAZYN010000115.1 GCA_014239625.1 Myxococcales bacterium
TCGCCGCCGTCGCCGTCGCCGCCGCCGACGGAGCATGTGTACTCGAGGTCGGCCACCCATTCGGTGGGGCTCTCGGATGAACCAGAGGCCGTGTCGGAGGAACTCGTGGAGTGCGGCGGGGACGAAGCGGCCGGTGATGTCCCAGACGGGGGGCAGGTGTTGGCACCGTACCTGCCTTGCGAGGTGCACCGTCGCTGGCTTGTCCACGCTCCGCAGCACCAACTCGCGCGCTGCTGCGGCGACTTCCGCCGGATGCTGCGTCAGCGACCACGCCTCGACCAAGAAGCTCTGTGGCGCAGGAGCTGGACGGGCCATGAGCGGCTCGATGATCCGGGCCCAGCGCTCTCTCCACCGAAGTCGGCGCTCTGCGCGCGCCGAAGCAGCGGCCGCACCCGCGAGCCAAAAAGATGAATCCAAGTGGCGTTGACTGCGTCGTAGGTTCTGGAATCCAAATCCCAAAGAAGTGCTCGACGTTGTCATCGTAACTGCTGTAAGGCACCCCCTCTCCAAAGAACGCTGGAGTATGGCTTGAGTCCTTCCGAACGTATGGCGCTGGTCCGAGTGCAGGGCGAGTCCGACCTCAGACCGGTCGTCCATGTGGGTGCACAGCGCATGACTGTGAACGACCTGTTGACGCTGGCGCGCGGGGACTCGCGCCCCGCCCTCGCGACCACCGCACGTGAGCGCATGGCCAAGAGCCACGCCGTGGTGAAGGACCAACTCGGTGCGCGGAGCACGATCTACGGCGTCACCACCGGTGTCGGTGCCTCGGTCAAGACCGCGGTGCCGCCGGAAGCCGCGGCGGAGTTGTCGCTGAACCTGCTCCGCTTTCATGGATGTGGCACCGGGCGGACCCTCGATGACCTCGAGAGCGCGGCCGTCCTCGCCATCCGATTGAATGTTCTGGCCCGCGGTCACAGCGGAGTGCGCCCCGTTGTCGCCGAGCAGATAGCGGCCCTGTTGGAGCACCGGGCGTTACCCTGTATCCCAGCGGAGGGGTCGGTGGGCGCCAGCGGCGACCTCACGCCCCTGAGCTACGTCGCCGCTTGCCTCGTGGGCGAGCGCGAGGTCCGGTATCGGGGTGAGACGGTGCCCTCGAGTGAGGCGCTCCTGGCGCTCGGACGCCAGCCGCTTCAGCTGGGACCCAAAGAGGCCCTCTCGCTGATGAACGGCACGTCGGTCGCTACCGCGCTGGGATGCCTCGCTTGGAGTCGAGCGCGGCGCCTGGCTCGCCTCGCTGCCGTCCTGACGGCCATGGCGAGCGAAGCTATCGCTGGCAACCCCGAGCACTTCGACGCCTTCTTGGCGGAGGTGAACCCCTTCCCCGGCCAAGCCACGGTCGCGGCCTGGATTCGCGAGGACCTGGGTGCCCCGAGCAGCGTCGCCCCGGCGCGGCTCCAAGATCGCTACTCGATTCGCTGTGTACCCCACATCGTAGGCGTGCTCGTCGACGCGTTGACCTGGTCGCAGGGGATCTTGGAGACCGCCATAAATGGCGTCAGCGACAACCCCGTGATCGACATCGACAACGCCCGCATCATCCACGGGGGCAACTTCTACGGTGGCCACGTTGGATTCGCGATGGATTCGCTCAAGGTGGCTGTCGCCAACATGGCCGACCTGCTGGACCGTCAGCTGATGCTGCTGAACAACCCATCAGAGAGCGCCGGCCTGCCCGAGAACCTGGTAGGCCTGGCCGGACCAGCCGCGGCGACTCACCACGGGTTCAAGGCGATGAGCATTACGGCGTCGGCGCTGACCGCGGAGGCGCTGAAATTGACCATGCCGGCGAGCGCCTTCAGCCGCAGCACTGAGGGACACAACCAGGACAAGGTACCGATGGCCACCACGGCGGCGCGGGATCTCCTTCGCGTGGTGGAGCTCACCGAACAGGTCGCGGCCATCGCGACCCTGGCTTCTTGCCAGGCGCTGGAGCTGCGCGCCGGGATCGACCGCTCCAATCGTGGCCACGACCTGCTCCGCGCGGTGCGCGCCGAGGCCGCCTACGTGTCGGCAGATCGTCGCATGGATCGGGACATCGCCGCCGTCCTGCGGCTGCTCCGCAGCGACTCGCTGCCGCTGGGATCGCTGGACCTGTCGTGACGTTCGACAAGGCGGCGTGGCGCGCACGCGCGGTGACCATCGAGGACGAGGTCCCCTTTCACGACTGCGACCCACTGTTCGTCGTCTGGCACGGGCGCTACTTTCAGTACCTCGAGAAAGCGCGCCAGGTGCTGCTCCGGAAGTACGCCCTGGATGTGCCCGACGTTCGGGCCATGGGCTATCGGATGTACATCACCGACGCTCGCTGCCGATACATGTTCCCGCTGAGCTACGGCGACAAGCTCAGCGTGACGGCCTGGTTCACGCAGCTCGACCCGCTGCTGCGCGTGTCCTACGAGGTGAAGAACCTGACCCACGACCGCCGCAGCGCTCGTGCCTACACCGTCATCGCGACCACCGACGTGAGCGGAAACCTGCTGACCCGGATACCGGACAATGTTGCGGCGCGCCTTGCTCAATAGCTTGACCTGTCTGAGCGTTGTCGCCCTCCTCGCTGCCTCTGGTGCAGCCGCGGAGCCGCCACCCGCCGCCCCTCGGTTGACGTTGGATGGTCTGCTGAACAAGCTCGCCACGATGCCGGGCCTCGAGGCCCGGTTCGTCGAGCGCAAGCATATGAAGTTGCTAGCTAAGCCGCTCGTATCCAAGGGCGCCCTGTACTACACACGGCCCGGCTATCTTGCGCGTCACGTGACGGCCCCCAAACCCGTCAAGATGCTCATTACTCCGCGTCACCTCGAGATCTCTCAAGGCGCCGGCCGACAACAGATCGATCTGAGCGCGCGGCCCGACGTCAAGACCTTCGTCGAGTCCTTCGCCAGACTGCTGGCGGGCGACAAGAGAGCTTTGGCCGGCGTCTATGCGCTCAAGTTTACAACCACCGCCGAGCCGACGGGGCGATGGACCCTGCAGCTGACGCCGAAGGCCGCGACCCTGCGCAAGCTCGTCTCCAAGTTGACGGTGAAAGGCAAGAGCTTTGCGGTCGCGAGCATCCGCGTAGACGAGACATCGGGTGATTATGCGGTCACCGAGATCTCCGGCGCCGACCCCGGGCGGCGTTTCACCGCGGCGGAGCGGAAAACGCTCTTCGGTTTCTGAGACGTGAAGACGGATAGAGCCTTCTGGTCGTTGCTCCTGGGCCTGATGGTGTTGGGCGGGGTGGTGATCGTCCGGCTGGACGTTTCGACCGATATGACGCGGTTCATGCCGAGCTCCGAGGCGCGGGGTCAAGCCCACCTGATGCGGCAATTCGCGACAAGTGAGCTGAGCCGAACGATGCTGTTGGTGGTGGGCGCGCCCTCACCGCAGGCGGCGGTGTCTGCGTCCCGCGCCTTCGAGGAGGCCCTTCGGCGACAACCGGCGGTGGGTCGCAACCTGGCGTTCCTCGAGGGGGGGCCGCCCAAAGGTCTGGATAGGGCCTTTTGGGAGCTCTACCAACCACGGAGGCTGGCGTTTCTCGCCGAAAACGCTGCCTCCGCGCGGGCGCTGCTCACCCGTGAAGGGCTGACCCAGGCCGCCGAGAGCCTCAAGGATCGACTGGCGACACCGATGTCGACCCTGATCGCGCGCGCCGCGCCGTCCGATCCGTTAATGATCACGGCCTCCATGATGGACGGCCTGCAACCGACCCGCGCGGCCGCCCTGGCGGTGGCCGAGGGGCGCTTCATGACGGCGGACGGTCGACACGCGGTGTTGTTTCTGGGCACCACCGCCTCCGCCTTCGACGCCGTCATTCAGGGGCCCGTTCTAGACGGCATCCGCGCCGCCTTCGACAGCGTAAATGCCGCCGCTGGTGACGCGCTCACGTTACAGCAAAGCGGCGTCAACCGGTTAGCCGTGGCGGCCCAGGCGTCCATCAAAAAGGACATCCAGCGGGTCTCGGTGATCAGCGTCCTGTCGGTCGTCGTGCTGTTCATGCTCCTGTTCGGGTCCTTGCGGCTCGTGGCGGTCACGCTGGTTCCGATTACGGCCGGGATCGTCGCCGGCGTGGCGGGCTGTCTGCTACTGTTTGGCTCTATCCACGGGCTGACCCTTGCGTTCGGTGCCGCGCTCATCGGCGTGTGTATCGACTACTGCGCCCACACTTACTGTCATCATCAGCTCGAAGGCGATCCCGATGGCGCGCGGGGGACCGTCCGCAAGGTCTGGGGCGGGCTCGCGCTGGGCGCGACGACGACCATCACCGGCTTCGTGGCGCTGGGTGGCGCGACCTTCCCCGGGCTCCAGGAGGTCGGGGTGTTCGGCGCCCTGGGCGTCGGCGCGGCGCTGGCGGCCACGCGCTGGCTCGTGCCTCCGCTCATGGGCAGCGGGGGAGCTGCTCGCCCGAGGCTGATCGCTCTCTCCGCCGGACTCGAGCGTCTGCTGGCCGCCGCGCGGCGTCAGCGAGTGGTGCTGACGCTGCTGCCCCTGGGGTGCCTGGTGGTGGTCGCCATGGGCATCCCGAAGATGGGGTGGAACGACGACCTCAGCGAGTTCGGGCGGGTCGGCGGGCCGCTTGTGGAGGAAGACGAGACCGTCCGCGCGATGGTCGCCCCCTTCGAACAACGCCGCTTCGTGCTCTCCATCGGCGATGACGACGAGGCCGCGCTGGTGGCCAACGACGCCGTGGTCGCTCATCTGCGCGCCGCTCGTGCGGCCGGAGAGCTCACGAGCTTTCGCAGCGTCGCTCAGCTACTGCGCAGTAAGGCAACCCAGCAGCACGTCTCGGCGGTCGCGCGGTCGCCCGACACGGACCTGTGGCGGCGCCTGCACCACGCCTTCGCCGGGGCCGGCTTCAACGCGGCCCTGTTCGCTCCCTTCAAGGCGACGTTGGAGGCGCAGCCGCCCGCGGCCCTCACTTATTCAGAGCTGGCGGCGTCTCCGTTGGCGGCGATGGTGCGCCCCTTCCGCGTGACGCTGGGGGATCGGGTAGGGTTCGTCACCTTCCTTACGGGGCTCGACCACCCCGCGGCGGTCGAGCGCCGATTGGCCGGCGTGGACGGGGCGCAACTGCTCGACTTCGGCGCCGTCATGACGGACGCTTACGGCGGTTACCGACGCCGCATGATCGAGTTGCTGTTGCTCGGCCTGGCCGCGGTCGTGATGGTGGTGGCCCTCCGCTATCGAGACCTCAGGCTCACCGTCGCCGCCCTGGCTCCATCGCTGCTCGCCGCTGCCACCACCCTGTCGGTGCTCACTATGGCCGGGCTGCCGCTGAGCGTGTTGACCGTCACCGCGCTGTTGATGGTGGTGTGTATCGGCGTCGATTACGGTGTGTTTTTGGCGGAGACCGCCAGAGGCAATGTCCGGCTGGGCCCCACCATGGCCGCGCTGGTTGTCGCCGCGGTGTCGACACTCCTGGGCTTCGGGCTGCTCTCGCTTTCCGATCATCCATCCCTCATGAGCCTGGGCCTGACCGCGGCGATAGGCGTCGGCGCGAGCGTGATATTGGCGCCCACGACCTTGATCCTCATGGGCGCTGGCAGGGCCGAGGCGTGAGGTGCCGACGTTGTCGCCGGGCAGTCGTTTCGGCTATAAAATCGAGCCCATGAAAGCTACCCGCCTGAACCATGGTCTGGCCTGCGCCCTCGCGCTGGTTGTCATGGCCTGCTGCCCAGCGGTGAGGCCCGACGCGCTGCCACCCGGAGCCTATCCGGGCACCTTGCGGGCGCCAGTGGACCTCGGCGCTGACGTGATGTGGCGTCAGCGGGTGACCGCCAAATGGGGCAAGTCCCAGTCCCGGAGCTTCGAGGCGGTGCTGCAGACGCAAGGGGGCAAGCTGACGCTCCTGGGCCTCTCGCCGATGGGTCAGGCGGGCTTCGTCATTACCCTCGACAAGGGGGCCATCGGTTTCGACAACACCAGCGGTATGGACCTCCCGTTTCCCGCGCGGTTCACCGTGTTGGATGTCCAGCGGGCCTTCTGGCCCTGGCTGGGTTCAGCCCCACCAAAGGCGGGCGAACGCTCGGGCGTCGTCGCGGGCGAGGCGATCAACGAGACGTGGCGCGGCGGTCGGCTCCAGCGGCGGATCTTTCGTCGCATCGACGGCGAACCCCCCGGGCCCATCACCGTCTCTTACGAGGGATATGAGCGGGGCGTCATGGCGCCGGCCAGAGTCGTCTTGCACAACAGCTGGTTTGACTACGTGCTGGTGGTGGAGACCTACGAGCAGCAGCAGCTCTGACCTGAAGCGCGGCGCTGGGTGAGCGGTCTGGCGGCGGAGCTCCGTCAGCCGGTATGTCTCACCGCCCGCGCCGCTGCGCGGAGGGCGCCCAGCTGCCGATGCGAAGCGCGGCGACCGTGTCGAGGACCGACTGTGGCATCACGGCTTGGGGTCAGAGCCAGGGTCGCCCAGGAGCGGAATCTTCAGCTGGCCCGTGGTCAGCGGAATTCGAAGATCAGCCCGGTAGGCCGTCAGATCTCCAGCCCCCGACAAGGCCTTGGAGAGGCCCCCCAGGACGCCGTCATCGCTGATACTCTTGAGGACGCTCCAGCCCTTCTTCAACAGCCCTCCACCCGCCCCGATGTGAAAGCTCACGTGTTGGCGCGCTGTGGCGTCCGCTGCGACCGAGAACTCGGGCAATTTGGTCGTGGCGACCTCGTCACCCTTGTGCATCAGGACGATCGAATTGTCGCCTATTCGGGCGTCTCGCGAGGTGGGGTTCGTGACGTCGACCTGGAAGGACAGGCGGGCGGTCGGGTTCGTCAGCCCCGGCGCTTCAAACTCAAGGCTGTCGGACACATACGACCACTTCAACTTCAAGATCGGCGTGACCTCGTAGAGCGCCTTGGCCCCCGAGCCGAAGAACAGCCCGTTGAAGACGAGCGTCGCGAGCAACGTCGCCCAGAAGAACCCTTTGAAGACCATCGACACGGGCCTCAGCTCCTTGACCCTGTCGGCGAGCTTCGTACCGGCGACGGTCCCCACCAGCAGCGCGACGACGATGCAGACAACGTTGACTACTGCGAGCAGCACAAACCCCATGACCGGATCGTCGATCCTCGGGACCACCTTCGCGGCGGCTAGCGGCGGCAGCGACAAGAGAAAACCGAAGCCCAGGCTCTGGAGCGGGTACTTGACGATGATCACGCGGTAGATGTCCGACGGTGTGACGTGGTGACGAGACAGGGTGGGCCCCATGAAATCCACCGCGAAACTGACCGTCAGGATGAGGTGGGTCATGACCGACCCGATCACCGCCAGCCCGGGCGTCAGCGTCAAGCGCAGGGCCAGCAACACGAGCCCGATGAAGACCGCGAGCAGCAGGAGCTCGTCGAGGCTCTGACGCCACAGCGGGAGATCGTCCGGTTTGCTCCAGCCGGGATCGCCGCTCCGGAGGTCGGCCTCGTACCGCGCAGACGCCAGCTCTTTTAGCGGAAACGTCAGCATCGGGATGATGACGAGCATGCTGGTGACCAGCAGGTTCAAGACCTCCGGGAGGTTTCGCTGGATGAAGGGCTCAGCGAAGTAGTCCGCGACCCCCACCAGCGAGTCCGGCAGGAAGAACTTCAGGAGCCCCACGCGCAGAGCGTCGGCGTTGTCGGCGACCAGGAGGCCGAGCGCACCAAATATGCCAGCCATGGCCGTCAAGTAGATCAGAACGTAGAGCGCGGCCCTTCCTGACGGTAACTTCACGGTCGCGTTGCCTCCTGTCGTGTCGAGAGCTCGGGCTACCTGGCCGGCGACGGACTCGATTGGCGAGCGCCGCCAGTGGGTCACAGCTCCTTGGCGCCGCGCGACCCCACTACCGGCCTCATCTGCCACAGGGGCTCTCGTCGGGCAACATCTGCGCGCTGCCTCGCCAGCGCTCGGCGGAGCACCTCGCCTCTGCGGTCAACAGGAGGTTTACAGCGTCGCGCGCTTTTGCTTTAAGGTGGCCGCTCTAATGCTCAGGAGGCCGCTTTTCCATGGTCGATTTCTCACTGTCCGAAGACCAAAAGATGCTGCGCGACCTGGCGCGTGACTTCACCAGCAAGGTGATCATCCCAGCGGCGGCACACCACGACGAGACCGGCGAGTTTCCCCTGGAGGTGTGTCAGAAGGCCTGGGAGACCGGCCTGATGAACACGCACATCCCCGAGGCCTACGGAGGGCTCGGGTTGGGGTCGTTTGATGGGGTCCTCATCGCGGAGAGCTGCGGTTATGGATGTTCGGGGATCACCACAGCGATGGAGGCCAATCACCTGGCTCAGGCCCCCCTCATCGTGGCGGCCAACGATAGCGTCAAGAAGCGTTTCCTGGGACCGATGACCGAGGAGTTCCAGATGTGCTCCTACGCGGTCACCGAGCCTGGGGCTGGAAGCGACGTCGCCGGGCTACGCACGACCGCCAAGAAGGTGGGCGATCGATGGGTCATCAACGGCCAGAAGATGTGGATAACCAACGCCGCCAAAGCGG
>JAAZYN010001160.1 GCA_014239625.1 Myxococcales bacterium
CAGTGTACGTGAAGGTTGGCGTGAGCTCTTCTGGGGACGGTATTGTCACCGCAGCGCCCGCCAGCGCGATCGCAGATAGTGGTACCATTCCAAACTGCGTCTACGACGAGACCTGGGGCGCCGTCTTCGGCACCCCGGACGCAGGGTCAGGCACCCCCGACCCAGGGGGAGAGGAAAACGAAGTATAACTCGATGCTTAAGGTGCTCGCGCTCATTCACCGAGCGGTTCAGCCGCACCAGCCGCCGCGCCGCGGCTGGTGCGACCGCGGTCGGCTGCGCGGACTGGATGAAGCTGGCCGCAGGGATCCCTCTGCCGGCGTGGTGTCGTGCGGTGCATCGCAAGTCGTCCTTGCGGCCGACCCATCGGTGCCCTACTAAATAGATGTTCAGCATGACTTCTCAGACGCCAACAGTCACCAAGCGGACACCCGCTTGGCGATATACGATCCCCAACGCCATCACGTTGATCGGCCTTGTGATTGGCCTGGCCGCCATGGTCGAGGCGGTCAAAGGCAACCACCTCGACAGCGCCTGGCTCATCATCCTGGCGGTGTTGACCGACAAGCTCGACGGGACCGCCGCGCGCCTGCTCAAGGCGACCAGCGCCATGGGGGTGCAGCTCGACTCCTTCGCCGACTTCGTGGCCTTCGGGCTGGCGCCCGCCGCGTTGGTGCTGTCGTTGGTCGCTGGCCCCATCGGGGGGGGGGCCGGGGTGGCCTTGTGGACCAGCGGCCCGGCCATCTGGTTGGCATACGCGCTGTGCACGACCTACATCCTCTGCGCGGTGATCCGGTTGGCGAAGTTCAACGTGCTGACGGAGCGCGAAAAGCAGAAGGCCGAAGCGGAGTCCGTGGTCAAGGACGGAGGGCCCGGGGCGTTCATCGGGATCCCGTCGACCTTCGCTGGGGCGATCATCGCCATCGCTGTGATCCTGGCCGTGAAGTATCGCATCGACCCGCTCTCTACGGCGATGCCAGGGGTCGCCTTCGCCTTCGGGCTGATGATGGTGTCGCGTCTGCCCTTCCCCAAGGTGGGGCGGTACCCTCAGGCGTGGCTGAACGCCTGGCAGGTCATCAACGGGGTGGGGGGGTACGTCTGTGGAGTGCTGCGCGTGCTCCCCGAGTATATCGCGGCGCTGCTGCTCATCTATCTGGTCAGCGGCTTCTTCTGGGGCCTCATCCACCGCGCCGACTTTCGACCCGCGCGAGGCGAGCAGACCTCCGAGGCCTGATTCCGCCGGTCAGGTCGGTTGAACGCGACCCTTCTTGGCGATCTCGCCGCTGGCGGCGTGGCTCGACCTCGACGTAGCGCTGCTACGACGTCGGTCTC
>JAAZYN010001161.1 GCA_014239625.1 Myxococcales bacterium
CGTCGCTGTCGCCAACGCGGGGTACGTCGTCGAGCGGCCGTTCGAGGCGATCACTGCGGAGGTCTGGCGCCGTCAGATCGATGTCAACCTTGTGGGCTGCGTGAACACCGGCAGGGCGGCCCTGCCGTCACTGCTGGAGGCCAATGGCCGGCTGGTGTTGGTGGCCAGCGTCGCTGGGTTGATCTGTTCGCCCCAGCTCGCCTCCTACAACGCCACGAAGTTCGCCGTGCGAGCGTTGGGGCTGACCCTGTCCCAGGAGCTCCACGGCTCAGGTGTGAGCTGCACTACGATCTATCCGGGCATGGTCGACAGCGAGATCACGCTCACCGACAACGGGCAGCACCAGGGCGGCGTCGTCACCGCAGAGCAGCAGGCCCGCATGGCCTGGCCCGCAGACCGAGCCGCCCGCGTCATGGCGAAGGCCATCGCCAAGCGCCGGCGCGAGTTCGTCTTCACCGCGCACGGTCGGCTCGGCGCGTTCATCGGCAAGCACTTGCCGGGTCTCGCGCACTTCATCATGGCCCGTCGGGTAAGCTCGACCTGACCCAGGCGCCCGCTGGTACGCGTCGGGCCCTCCGTCAGGGGGCCGCGCCGCCGTGCTTTTCCTTGCCGAGGATGGCTACGGCGTCCCCGCGGATCTCGAGGACCTGAATGGGTCCGGAGTAATAGGCCGACATCCCGACGTCGATGCGCCAGACCTTACCGCCACACGACGAGGAGATGCCTTTGTCTTGGACGGTGTGCCCGACCACCAGGCGCTTGGCCTTGACAGCGGCCAACATGCTCTCCAGCTCGGCACATCGCGCGGCGTCGAGTTGGCCCCAGCTGTAGCGCCGGGTCCAGATCGGGCTGTCGATATTCTGCAGCGCCGCCGGTGCCCGCTTGCCGGTGAGGCGGCCGAGCATCCACAGGGTGTTGACGCGGTTGATCGCTGACAGGCTGGCTTCCCCATGGTGAGTGTGGCGTGGGAGGAGCCCTCCGTGCGCAAAGACGCTGTCGCCAACGATGGCGACGACGGGCTGCCCGGCCAGGATGCGCGCTACCGCTCCGCCCGGTACGAAGGCCTCTCGGCGGCCATCCATGTCGCCGTAGTCCGACAGCCCGTCCGGGCTGACGTAACGGAAGTCGCCCCCCACGTTCATCACCTCGTGGTTGCCGTTGAGCCACAAGAACCGACCGCCAGCTGCGCTCGCCTGGGCCTCCAGGCGTTCGAACAGATTCAGCAGCTGGGGTTCGTCGTCTCCCCGATCGAGGACATCGCCGGTCTGCACGACCACCGTTTCACCTCCGACCCACCGGTCCTCGGCGTCGATGATCCCGCCCAGC
>JAAZYN010001162.1 GCA_014239625.1 Myxococcales bacterium
GAAGCCCTCCAGGCTCGGGGCGGCGACCTCGTAGATGCTGGCCAACTTCCGGTTGACGAAGGTGCGGCGGGTGGTCATCAGCTCCCGCACGTCGGCCCCCCAGTCGAAGACCAGCGCGTCCACCAGTCGGCGCGTCTCCTCCAGGGCGTCCGCGGCGAGGGTCGGAGCGAACGCGGGGAAGACCCCGGGATCTTTGACGATGGAGCCCAGGTCTCCGAGGCCGAGCCACTGGACGAAGAAGCGGGTCAGCCCCACGCGAGCCTCAGGGGCGGCCATGAGCCGGTCGAGGTGCGGCGCCAGGCCCTCGTCGCTCGTCAGCTCGCCGGCCTCCGCGGCGGCCAGCAGCTCGTCGTCGGGGCCCTGGTTCCAGAGCACGAAGGCCAGCCGTGAGGCCATCTCGAAGTCACTGAAGCGCAGCCCTTCGCCGCTTGGATCGGGCTCCCCCAGCTCGAACCGAAACAGAAACCGAGGCGACTGGATGAGCGCCGCGATGGCGAACTCCAGGCCTGCGTAGAAGTCGTCTAGGAGCTGCCCGCCCTGGTCGGCGACGCCGACGAGCATGGCGGTCTCCGCGGCGGTCAGCGGCCGGCGCCACAGTCGTCGACCGAGGGCTGACAGGGACTGCTCCGCGCACGCGGAGTCGACGCTTCCCGCGGGCGCGCAGGGGACGAACCGATCGCGTCGCTCGGGCGCCATCGCTTGACCGGCGACCGCCAACGCGATGGCCTCCAGGCTCTCCACGCCCCGTGGTGACCAGAGCGCTTCTGCGCCGCCGATGCTCTCGAACCCATGCTCGGTGGGGTCGCTATCGGCCACCGGCGGGATGGTCAGGTCAGCGCCGAAGATCGCGCGCAGGGTCTCGTTGACCTGAGCGGTGGTCAGCCGTGACACCACCGCCTGTGGCAGCTCGGGCTCCGGCTCGGGCTCCGGCTGGGCCTCGGCCACAGGCACATCTGTGGTCGGCGCGGGGGCCTCTTCGGGCTCGCACGCGGTGCCGAACAGTGGGAGGATACAGGCGACAAAGCAGCGCTGAACCGTGGCGCTCAGAGGCGGCATCATGGCGTGAGTGGAACACGTTCTATGAAGGGTCGCAAAGGGAAACCGCCAGCATGAAAGTCATTGAGGGAGACCTGATTCGGTGCGCTCTGGACGCCCAATTCGACGTCATCGTGCACGGCTGCAATTGCTTCTGCACCATGGGAGCGGGGATCGCCAAGGGCATCAAGGCCGTGGCGCGCTTGCTTCAGTGCAAGCCTTATGCGATCGGCTCCGAGTTTACCATTGCGGATCTCTACCTCTATTACACCTGTCT
>JAAZYN010001163.1 GCA_014239625.1 Myxococcales bacterium
AGGCTTCGGCCAGCCCGCTGCGGAGGCAGCCGAAGCGCCCCTCGAGGAGCATGTGCTTGAGAGAACCGAACACCAGCAGGGCCACCGAGCCCGGCATGCCGGTCTGCGCGAGCGAGAAGGAGTGGATGAGGATCTCCTAATGACCATCGATGGTGAAGCCCATCAGCACGTGCCACAGGTCATGGCTGAAGCGGATCCGTCGCATCAAAAAGGCCGCGCGCTCGTCGGCGGTGAAGCGGGCGGGGGCGCCGTACAGATCGGTGCTGAGGCCGTTTTCGTCGAAGAAGCGCGCCACGGCGGCGCCAAACGACTCGGGAGGCAGCCCTCGCAGCATCTCCAGGTCGATGCTGTCCAGGTCAGGTGGTGACGCCAGAAGCTCGCGCCCCTCGTCGGTGTCCAAAAACCCCTCGGTCCAGGAGGTGGCGAAGCTGAGCCTGCGCCGTCAGCTCCTCGCCGATGACGATGTCCTCGGTCCGCGTGGAGTCCAACAGGACGCGCGTGGCCGCACCCAGCACGGTCAGGAGCTGTCCGCCGCTGAGGGCGTTGAGGTGCACTTTGGGGGGGACTGTGGGCATGGTGGCAACCTGTGAGCGGATGGGTTCGCTGGAGTCCACCATAAATACGAGTTATGCTCGCATTCAACTCGCATTTGGTGTGGCATGCAGCAACCCCCTCTCCCGCGCGCGTCGTTGGTCAAGATCCCACGTCAACAACGGTCCATCGACATGGTGCATCTCATCCTCGACGCCGGGATCGCGCTGATCGAGCGTCAGGGGGTCACCCACTTCACGACAAATCGGGTCGCTGAGCGCGCGGGCATCAGCGTCGGTTCGCTGTATCAGTACTTCAGCAACAAGGAGATGATCATCGCCGGCATCGTCGAGCGTGGTGTGCTCGACATGGAGCTGCTGATCCGCGGCGCGGTGCGAGCTGCGGGGACGATCCCTGCGACTGACGTGATCCGGCGCTTGTTGCTGGCGCTCCTCGAGCGTCTGGACCCCTACCGCGACCTGCTGGCCGAGATCCTGGCTTCGACACCGTTGCTCACCAATCGCGGCCTGGCAGCCGTATTAGAGACCCGGTTGTCGGACGCGCTGCGTGACTTCCTGGTCGCCAACGCCGCACGCTACGAGCTCGTGGGCGGACCGCCGATGCTCTATACGATGGTCAACGGGACCATCTTCGTGACCCTCAAGTGGCTCAGCGAGCGCCCCGTGTTCATCACGCGCGACGAGCTGGTCGACACCCTCGTCGCTCACCTGCAGGCCGGTCTCCGCGAGCGCGAGATGGGGGCCTCTCCAGTGCCG
>JAAZYN010001164.1 GCA_014239625.1 Myxococcales bacterium
TGATACCGCGAACCCGGCGGGCGCCGGTTCGAGGGGGCTGCGGCTCCGATCAGTCCGGGTGCTGGCCGAGCTCATCAAGGAGGACCGATGTGGCCTCCCCCACGCGCTCGCGGGAGCGACGCATCGAGCGACGCCCCTCTTCCGAATCCTCGAGGATGCCCTGCTCGAGCCGCGACTGGCAGTGCGGGCAAGACAGCTCCTCGACGTGGAAGGTGACGTATTCCTGCGCGTCCGGATCGAGCTTCTGGTCGCGATAGTCCGCCAGCACGGAGCCGAACGGGCAGGATATGTGCTCGCGAAACCAGATCTCGGACAAGGGGATCTGAAGACTGAGGACCTCTTCCTGAAGAGACCTCAGAGCTTCCTGGCAGGCGTCACAGTCGTCGACGTGAGCCTTCAGACCGGCCGCGACGTCACCGCCCTCCACCAGCGCCGCGAGGTCAGAGATCGCTGGACAATCCACTACAGGGCCTCCCAGAGTCCGCTGAACAACGTCTTGCGCGGGTCCCGGCGCCGCAGTCGGGCCTGAAGGTCACGGATGGCGCGGAACTTGATCCCGGCGATCGCCTTCTCGTCGGCGATCTCGAGGCGGTCGGAAATCTTGCGATGCTTCCAATCCGTGAGGAAGCACAGCTAGATGGCCATCAGCCTTCGGAAATCGCGCTTGTCCCAAAGCTCACCCACCAGGTCCCTGAGGCAGGTCACCAGCGCACCCTTCTGGCGCAGGATCTTCTCCCGGCCTTCGAGCACCCTGTGGGACGACGGCGAGTCCGACGGCAGGCTGCCAAAGAACCCGGTGGAGTCGTCCTCGCGATCGGGGACGTGAATCTCGGGACGCTTGCGCCGCAGGTGGTCGATGACCTTGTTGCGCGCAATGCCCATCAGGAATTGCTCCACGTTGTAGCGCGGGTTGAAGTTGCGGATGCCCCGCACCGCGCCAAGGAACGTGTCCTGGGTCAGATCGGAGGCCAGCTCGGGATCACCGATCTGGCGCTTCACGTAGCCGAAGACGCGATCGTGGTACTCAGCCTGCAGGCGTTCCCACTCGTTGGCGTCCAACGCCTTGAGAAGCTCGATGTCAAGATTGCGAACGGTCACTTCGAGAGCCTAAAGGATCATCTCCTGGAGCCCAAGGTGGATGACCTTGCAGAGCACCGCGATGATGGCGGCGACGAGCGCCACCTGCAGAGCATTGCGGAACAGCCAGCCGATCAAGACGAAGGGCAGGGTGAGCAGACGGCGCCGCCGGGACCCCGTTGGCGCCGCCGAGCCCCCTCCCCGGCGCCGGCGC
>JAAZYN010001165.1 GCA_014239625.1 Myxococcales bacterium
CGGGCCGACGCAGGACTGGCCCAGGACTGGCGCGGCTCAATTCAAGGAGGCCCAAGCCAAGAGCTGGGTCGAACACGCCCCGGATGATGGGTTCAACCATGTTGACCGGCGGAGTGTCCCCCCCCGCCAGTCCCCGCTGGCCCATCGCTCGAGTCCTCGGCAGACTGTCGGCGGCGCGACCCCCCGACGTCGATCCCGACACACCCGTGCCCGCCCCCTGAAATACTCGCCAAGACGCGTCCCGCGCATTGGAGACAGGATGACCGACATCCGGATGTCCGAGTGGCTCGAGCCCTCCGCACCCGCGCCCGACGGACCAGCGTTCGTCCAGGTCAAAGTCCTGGGCACCCTGATCGATTACCCGACGGGCCGAAGCGCGATGCTCTGGTACGGCGCCGGCCCCTCGGCACACGCCCTCGTCGCCACGGGCCTCGAGGCCAGCCGACCCATCGCCGGCGCCCTCCCCCTCCGCTGGCGATACCTCTCCGATGACCACGCCGAGCGCGCCCTCGACGCGCTCGCCGAGCGGTTCGTACGCCGCTTCGGAGCCCTGCCAGCGGCGATGTCAGCGGCGTATTCGTAAGAACACCTGCCGCTGTGCCTAATCAGATACACACCCTCGCAGCCCCGCCCTGCCGCGGTGCGCTCGAGCGCCCCCGGCACGCGCCCGTGATAAGCCCTCCCCGGGTTTCCGCCGGGCACACGTGAAACATCCGGGTCAGAGACTCGCGGTGAGCCGCGGCGCAGCCACTCGCGTCAGGCGCGCTTGCAGCAGCGCCGCCTGTCGTCCGTAATGACTCGCACCGCCCGCGCGCTTTGCCAACCCCAGCGCCGCGATGGCCTCCGCTTCACGCCCCAGCTTCTGGAGCGCCTCGGCGTACCAATAGAGGTTCCGTGTCCGTGTGGCGTGCTTGAAAGGCCACCTCCGGCTCCGCAGGAGCTTGCTGAGCGACGCGGCGGCGCCAGCCGCGTCACCCTGCAGGTGCCTCATACGTGCGACGATCGCCTTTCGATCGGGCCCGTTGCCAGGCTTGTCCTGGGTGAGCTTCGCGAGCTCCTTTTCGGCCCAGTAGAGCTGACCAAGATCCAGGTTCGCGTGGGTCGCGACCAGGTGGGCGCAGGCCCGATCCTGCGCACCTGGCCGGGCGTGGCGCCAAAATTGGTCGAGCGCCGCCAACGCCTCCAGCGGGTGGCCCGTCAGCACCAGCCCCTGGCAGCGTCGGAGCCGATAGTGGTCGCGCAAGAGCCGCGTCCGGGTCCGATAGACCAGGTGACCCACCGCCATACC
>JAAZYN010001166.1 GCA_014239625.1 Myxococcales bacterium
TCGTTCCTGGCGTCATCTTGTCGGTGTGGGGCTACCAGGCGTGGATGGACTCGCTGGCACACGCCCGGGCTCCATGACCGTCGTGGCGACCGTACATTCTGTCTCTGGCCGGAAGAGCGTCGACTTTCTCGCCGCCAAAAGTGCCAGTCTTCGGGACCTGCCGGCACCGGAGTAGCTCAACGCAGACCGGACCAGCTCGGACTTTCGTTCAGCGCACCGAACGCCTAATCTCGGGCCCAACACGCCTTACCGAAGAGAGGGAGAACGCCGTGCGCCGACAGGCCTTTGCTGCGACGTTGCTCGTCGTCTTGACGATTGCTGGATGCCCAGAGCCACCGGCGGCGCCTTCGCTCGTCGGGACGATCGAAACCGGTCTCCCGTGCGCGGTCGACGCCGAATGCATCACCGGACTGTGCGTGGACAGCCTGTGCCGGGACAATGCACTCCCCGAGGTCGCTCTGACCCACGACGTCCGCGTGACCCTCGTGGGCACCGAAGTCACCCTCGAGGTGGCGAATCTGAGCGACCCCGATGGGGACGCGATAACGACCAATTGGACGCTCGACATCGGCTAGTAGGAAGAATAAGGCTCTGCCCGGAAGTATCCACCCCGCTGGGCTGAACGGACCAAAGACCGCAGACGGGCGGGTACGGCCGGACCGTTTGGACCGTTCACGAGTCTGAGCTGATAGACCAAAGGGGAGTGGGGCGTGGACCTGCAGCCCTCACGTCGTCGTTGATAGGTCCAGGCTGCCTTGGGGCGGCGCTCGCGGTCGTGTCGCTGGCGAGACGCCGGGGCCGGGAGCCAGGCCGAGATGCTGCAGTATGGCCTGAATGGAGCTCGGGTCCTGAACCAACGCGAGCACCTTGCGCCGGCCACCACAGGTGGTGCAGGTCAGCACGTCGGTGACGAAGCTTCGCCACAGCAGCTGCGCCCAGTCCAGTCGCCTCGGGCGTACCGCCGGCGCGGGGCCCTCCGCGGGAGAGACCGGAGAGACCGCCGCGGCATCGTCACAGGGTCGGCCTGGACGGCGAACCCCTCCAGCTTTGGCCGCTCCTGCGACGACCTCTGCGCGCCAACGGGCCGCCGGCGCGAGGACGCCATGGTAGGCGGTGTCGTTGACGTAGGGCTTGGGTATCAGCACAGCCAGCCGGGCCAGAAAGGCCAACGGCGTGAAGATGAGGCGGGTCGTGCCATCGGCCCAAGGGCGAGATAGCCCGGAACATTCATGGAACTTCGAGGGAAACCAAGGAGGCGTAGTGCTGCCGGGTGTGGCACG
>JAAZYN010001167.1 GCA_014239625.1 Myxococcales bacterium
GCCCCTTGCGCCCCCTCGCCGGCCTGATAGGTCATCCCGAGGATGCCGCCAAAGTTGTCCATCTTCGCGAGCATGCCGTTGGCGCGGGGGTTGCCCGGGTCTGCGACGTAGCTCGGGTCGCTGAAGACCGCGACGGTGTCGCCGTAGAACATCTTCGCCGCAGCGAAATCGTAAGCGCCCAGCCCGAGGGTGTCCTGGGCGAGCTCGCCGGCGTAGTCCATGACCGACGAGTGACTCCACATCCACAGCAACTCATCGGACTCGTTGTCGGTGATGGGGTCGTAGTAGCGGGGCCCGACGCAGTTTTCACCATCGGCGGTGTAGCTCGTGCACTCCTGGGTGACCGAACCGTTCTTGGTGCGCAGCTGCCAATATTGAGGCCGGTAACCCCATGCGTCCGAGGAGCTGACGAAGTTGTGGCGCTCGCCGATGCTGTGGCCCATCTCGTGAACGATGACCGCGTAGTGTGCCTTGCGCCGCAGATAGTCCTGCATACGGTTGGCGCGCGCGATCTGCTCGGCCTCGCTCTGGCTCGGATCGAAGTCGCCGAACTTCTGCTGCAGCACCTTCGCCAGCGACGCCACCGCCAACGGCGCCGGCGCCTCGTGCAGGATGCAGGCGCCGCGCTCGGCCAACGCTTGCTGCTTCATGTTGTAGAGATCGCGCTGCAGGGTCGGGTTGCCCCCGCGCATCGGCGAGACCAGATCCAGCAGCCCCTCGGTCATCGCGAGCCCTTCCACCCCCCAGAGCTGCTGCATCTGCTTGGTCATCAGCCGCGCCTCCACGTCGGACCCGGCGATCGCGCGGCGCCGAGCCGAGTAGATGGGCCGCATCGCTGACGCCGCGTCCAGCGACGCGCTGATCCCATGCATCTCCTGTTTGAGCTGCTTGGCCTTCTTCAGAACCGCGTCGGGCAGCATCGGGGTCGCGTCGGGTCCCGGTAGCGACATGTACGCCGCCTCAGCCGCCTCAGCCGACGCCGGCAAGGGTAGACTGGAGGCAGCGAACTCGCGGGTGCGCCGGTCCACCTCGGTCCGCGACATCTTCGGCGCCGAGCCTTTCTGGGCGGCTTCGAAGGCCTCGGCGTATCGGTGGATGTACTCGCCTTCGGTGATCTCGGAGACATCCAGCTCCCCGTTGATGTACCGCATCACATCGACCACGCCCTGAGCCCAGAGGTCGTTGACGTGAGACCAGACGTTGATGCTGGCGCTGACGGTCTCGCCCGTCAGCGGATCTTCGGCGTCGGTGTAGATCCCCCAGGG
>JAAZYN010001168.1 GCA_014239625.1 Myxococcales bacterium
GCCTCCTGGCAAGCGAGGCCCGTTCGGGCTAACCTCGCCACATGGGCACAGTCTCTCGGCGTATTTCCTCTCTCTCGCTCTTTGTCTGGTTGACTATAGGGGCGGCCTGTTCCGACATCGAGGTCCCGCCGGACCCCTGCGTCACCTATTGCGAGGAGGTGCAACGTTCCTGCGGCGTCATCGACCCGGAAAATCCGGGCCCCGGCCAGTACATCACGCTCGAGGCCTGCAAGATATACTGCAAGGGGACGAGCGGGATGGCGTTGGGCGAGGAAGGGGATGAGGCGGTCGACACGATCTCGTGTCGGACCTACCACGCTGGCCTGGCCGCGCTGGATCCCGAAACCCATTGCCCACACGCGGGCCCCACCGGAGGCGACGTCTGCGGCAGCTACTGTGAGGTCTACTGCGGTCTGATGACCAACAACTGCTCCGAACAGTTCAGTGACTCCCAGGCCTGTCAGGATGCGTGCGCGGCTTTCCCCACCAGCGGCGCCACGGGAGACATCACCGGGGACACGGTGCAATGCCGTATCAACTTCGCCGGGCTGGCCGGTCTCGAGCGTGGCGGCGTGGACAGTCAGGCCAACTGCGAGCTGGCCATGCCCGCCAGCGGGGCCTGTGGGGTGCCTCCTACGTGCGATGCGTTGTGCGAGGAGGTCGTCGACGCCTGCGTGGACGGCAACGCCTACTATGCGAACGTCGACGACTGCGTGGATGTGTGCGCCCGTGCGCAAGCGTGGCCCGCAGGGACCTCCGTGGACACCAACGTGTCGACCATCGGCTGTCGCCTCGCCAGCGCGGTCAGCGCCGCTGCCGCTGCTGACTCGGGCACCCTCGAACAGCTCTGTCGCAACGCAAGCGAGACCGGCGGCGGGATCTGCGGAGGTTACTGCGACGTGTATTGCGATGTGCTCGCGCGCAACTGCGATGCGACGCTCCAGGCCGACTTCCAAGGCGAACTCGACAGCTGCCGGAGCGCGTGTGGGTCCTTCGCGACCACGGGCGCTCCCGCGGCCCTGAGCGGCGACACCGTGCAGTGCCGGATCGCATACGCCACAGCAGCCGGGATGCCCGAGAACGCCGGAAGCGAAGACGCCCTGTGCGCTTCGGCGCAGGTCAGCTCTGTCGCCTGTCAGTGAGACACTCATTGGGATAGGGTGGGTGCCGGGGCGCTAACCCGGATTTCTCACCAGACTTCGGCTGCAACCTTCGGATGGGCAGGCGCTACGAGCGCGT
>JAAZYN010001169.1 GCA_014239625.1 Myxococcales bacterium
GGCACACACTGGGCGCCTGGCGCTTTGTGCTACCCCGCTTCGAGCTCAACGGGACCAGCCTCGCCTGCAACCTCGTCCTCCAGCCCGGAAGCGACAGCGATGCGGAGTTCGCAACCGCCCTTCGCGAGCTCGACGACCTGAGCTTCGGCGAGCCCGCCACGCTGCCAGCCTGTATCTCCCAGCGTGACCTCGCCAGCCGCGACCAGTGGATGCAGGCCGTGAGTCTGGCGCTCGATGTCATCGCTAGCGGCACCCTCACCAAAGTCGTCCTCGCCCGCCGCATTCGCCTCTGTTTCGACAGCCCACCTTCCCCGGCCGCCCTCGTCGGCAAACTCTCCGACGTTGCCGGCTCCTGCTTCGTCTTCCTGCTCGAGAGCAAGGGCGTCGCCTTTCTTGGTGCCTCGCCGGAGCGACTCTACCGCCGCGAAGGCGACCAGCTCGTCACCGAAGCCCTGGCCGGCACGCGTCCACGCGGCGACGACCCGCAGCAAGACGCCGAACTCGCCGCCGCGCTGCTCGACTCCGAAAAAGAACGGCGCGAACATCGCAACGTCGTCGACGGCCTCGTCAGTGCTCTCCGCGACCTCGGTTGCGAATTCCGCATCCCTGACGACGCCCCCAGCCTGCGCCGGCTGCCACGCGTCCAGCACCTTTACCAAGAAATCAGCTGCCCCCTGCCGCCAGGAGTGGGGGATGCCGAACTCGTGCGCGCTCTACATCCAACCTCTGCGGTCGGCGGCGATCCCCGCGAAGCAGCGCTGGAGGCCATCAGCGAGCTCGAGCGCTTCGATCGCGGCTGGTACGCTGGACTCGTCGGCGCCATCGGCGCCGACCATGCGGACTTCGCAGTCGCCATCCGGTCAGCCCTCCTGCATGGTTGCCACGCGGATCTCTTTGGTGGCGCTGGCATCGTGGCCGGCTCCAAGCCCGCCTGTGAGTGGGAGGAAACCGTCGACAAGATGGCCTGGCTCACCCGCGGCGTCTTTGCCTGAAAGTTGCATAACCCAACCACAAGTTGAGGCCCCTGAGGCGCCCGATTTTTGCCTTTTTTTGTTGCCTGTAGCCTCTCTGCCCTCACGCCGATTGGCGCGGTGCACGAGTTACTCCAACACGCCATCGAGCTGTCGGCTGGGCGCATGCTTGTCCTCACACCGCAGCGACTCGCGCTCCTAAACAGCGACGCGGACACACAAATCCGCGACAGTTACTGGAGCACATCACCCCAGCTT
>JAAZYN010000116.1 GCA_014239625.1 Myxococcales bacterium
GACCCTCAACAGGCAGTGAAGCGCGGCGCGCTCACGGCTCGACTCGCGCGAGCGCTGCCGGGTCCAGGTGGCTCGAACAAGCAGGCCGAGCCGACCTTGCTCGAGGAGCTGGCGTCGGCGGCGCCCATGCTTCCACACGCTCAACGTTGGGCGTCTGGTCGCGCGGATGCGGCGGGCACCGGCGCCGCGCTTCACTGCCTGTTGAGGGTCAACAGCTGTAAGACCGCCAGCGACGCGCGACGGATCTCGCCGTCATACGCAGGCATGGGTCCAATGCAGCTGGGACAGCCCATGGCGTGGCAGCCACAATGGGTCACCAGCTCCGTAGCGCGGGCCACGATCGCGTCGAAGCGCTTGAAGACAGAGCCCGCCAACCCGACGCCACCCGGCATGTCGTCATATAGGAAGACGGTCGGCTCGAAGTCGTCGAGGCGGAACCCTCGCCGCCCCCGTGGGCCTTTGGATGGGCGCCGGAATGATGAAGAGGCGATCTCCAGCGCCGTCTCCGCTGACCGGTCGCCAACCGATCGACCCATGTCTCCCGATGCGCACATCAGGGTCACCGTGGCGCTCACCTGAAGCGCATGACTGACGGCCACCAGACCATCGACGGCGGTCGCCAGGTCGACGTCGATATCTGCCAGCAGCGTCGCCGGCAGCGTGAACCAACAGGCGTTGGTGTGCATCTCCAGGTCGGGCAGATGGATGTCCCCGTATCCGACGTTCTCGCCGGTCTGGAACCGAATCTTCTTGAACCCCAAGAACTTGGTCGTGACGAGCACCTCGCCGCAACCGAGCGCCGCGACGCCAGCGCGACCAGAGTTGTCTTCGTCGAGCACCCCGACGCGCGTGTAGGTCATCGCGGTGGTGTAGTAGTCCGGCTCGACCCGACGCACGTATGCCTTGTGATTTTCGTAGTCGAGCTCCTCGACCTGGTACTGCGAGGCGTCGAGATTGTAGATCGCGTGGGTGTACAGCGTCGTATGGGCGCTGCGGAAATCCACCTCCGCCAGCACCTGGGTCGTCTTCACGTCGATCACCACGAAGTTCTCTTCGGGGATCCCCCGAAGACTCACGTGCGTCGCCGGATAGACGCGCTGCATCCAGTGGAACCGTCCGGCGCTCTCATTGACCACGCCGTGAGTCTGCAGATACTCGAGCACCTCCTTGGTCTCGTGAGCTTGCAGATCCGCGAAGCGTTCGTCCGGCTCGAAGGGGAGCTCGAACGCGGCGCACTTCACGTGGTCCACCAGGACAAACAGGTTCTGCGGGTTTATGCGGGCGTGCTCGGGGGACGCACCGATGAGCACCTCTGGGTGGGTCACCATGTATTGGTCGATGGCGCTCGAGCGCGCCACGAAGACGGTCAGCGCGGACTCCGACCGCCGCCCTGCCCTGCCGCTCTGCTGCCACAGACTCGCGATAGAGCCCGGGTAACCCACGATGACGCAGGCCTGAAGGCTACCGATGTCGATGCCCAGCTCCAGCGCGTTCGTCGCGATGACGGCTCGCACGTCTCCGCTGCGTAACGAACGTTCGATGCGTCGCCGGCGCTGAGGCAGGTAACCGCCTCGATAGCCCTGAACGAGTGATGGCGACAGGTGCGCACGGACGAGGGACTCGCGCACATACTTGAGGATCACCTCGACGTGCAACCGGCTGCCAGCGAAGACGATCGTCGAGACCCCCGACTCGATCAGCTGTGAGGCGACCCTCGTCGCGGTTCGAAGCGCGCTGGCGCGCAACCCGAGCTGGCGATTCACGACGGGCGGGTTGTAACAGACGACGTGATGCTCGCCCTGGGGCGCGCCCGACTCACCGACCAGCGTGAACTCCAGCCCGGTCAGCTTGGTCGCCAGCTCGACCGGATTCGCGATGGTCGCCGAGCAGGCGATGACCTGCGGCGTGCTTCCGTAGAACCGGGCGATCCTCAGCAGTCGGCGCAACAGGTTCGCGACGTGGCTGCCGAAGATTCCACGGTAGGTGTGGAGCTCATCGATCACGATATAGCGGAGGTTCTCGAAGAGCTTCAGCCAGCTCGTGTGCTGCGGGAGCACGCCGGCGTGAAGCATGTCCGGGTTGGTGATGATGATGTGCCCGTGGTCACGCACCTTGCGGCGCGCGTCCGCAGGCGTGTCACCGTCGAAAGTGAACGTGCCCAACTTCGCGTCCAGGGCGTCGAGGAGCGTCTGCAGACCGACGTACTGGTCATGACTCACGGCCTTGGTCGGAAACAGGTAGAGCGCTCTGGACCCGCGATCTTCGAGCAGACGCTCGACGACCGGGATCGTGTAACAGAGCGTCTTGCCCGAGGCCGTTGGGGTCGTGAGCACGACGTTCTCGCCTCGACGTGCTGCGGCGATGGCCTGCGCCTGATGGGAATACGGACGCTCGATCCCCAACCGGCGCAACGCGTCCAGAAGGGGCGGATGCAGATCCTCGGGGAACGTCCCGAACACGGGCCGCCGCGCGGGCCGGACGTGGTGTTTGGTGGTGCTGGCGTCGGAGGCCAGGTTGCGCACGATGTCGTGCAGCGTCTTACGTTCGTAGAGCGACTCCACGGGTCGTCGACATCTCCTCGTCCACTGGACGCTGACGATGGGCCACCAGGCCCGACCGTCTGTTCAGTAGCCCTTTCAGGGGTCATATGTTTCGTGCACAAACGTTCAGTGCAAGTCTAGGGGCGCTTGCTCGCCTGGTCAAGCAGATGCTATGGACCCGTCAATGAGCGAGCAGACCACCGAAGACACGGCTCGCGAGCCGAAAGCAGCGGACGACGTCATCGATGCGATCATCGACGACGCACCGCAGGCTGACGGCGACGAGCGAGAGGCCTCCGACAACGGCGAGGCTATCGGCAACAACGAAGAAGGCACCCCCGGCGGCGAGCCGGCGACGACGCCGTCGAACGACGCAGATCGCGATCCGCCAGACAGAGGTGCCCGCCACAAGCGACGTATCGTGGCGTTGATCGCCGCGGGCTCGCCGGTGCCGTTGTCCTTCGCGCGCCTGGTAGAGGCGCTCCGGTCCGCAGGCGGCGAGGTGACGCCGCTGTCGGTGCCGCGCAAGAAGCCACGCATTGCTGACGCCGACAGGCCGCCGCGGCTGAGCGATCTGAAGGCCGGGCTCACCAACCTGGCAGAGTCGCTTTGGACGGTCGCCACGGGGGAGGACGAGGGCCGCCAGAAGGAACACTGGCTGATCAGCCAGCTGCGGGCGGTGCAAGGGCAGGTCGACGCGGTCGTGACCACCGATCCCAACGTCGCAGCCCAGGTGTTCCCGTCCGTCGACGCGGTCTGGCCGAGAGCCGTGCGGGTCGGCGTCGACGCCGACTACACCATCGACCCGGAGTGGCGCCAGGTCCCCTTCGACGACCTGGTGGTGACCCATCCGTCCCTGGGGACCGACCTCCAGCGCGTCAGAGACAAGAGCGGGCGGCTGCGCACCGGAGGGCCCATCGTCGGCGGCGACAGCGTCGAGGCCAAGCGCCTGAGCGACGACAAGCCCCAGGTCGTGGCCTCATTCGCCTCGATGCCAGCGGCCGATGTGGACGGGCTGCTGTTTCAGCTGTCGCTCGCCCGCCCCGAACGCTTTCAACTGCTGTTCATGCCGTCGGGGCGCGCCGGTATCGACGAGCTGGTCCGAACCCGAGCGGGGGGCTACGGCCTCCGCGGCAAACGGCCCAAGGCTGGAAACAGCACCGAGGGCTGGATCCGCGGGGCGTCGGTCGTGGTCGGCCGGCCCTCTCCGGGTGAAGCCGCCGCCGCAGTGCAGGCCGGCGTCCCGATGCTCATCTTCGCCTCCGATCACCTCAACTCCGGAGAGACGTTCCTGAAAGACCACGGTGTGGTGGAACACTCCGAGGTCCCTCTCACGATCTCGGTACAGTTGGAGTCGCTGCTACCCGGGGGCCACCGTCGCGAGGCGGTCGAGGCCGCTCTAGAAGAGCTGGAGACCCCAGGCGTCTCCAGCGCGGCCCAAGCCATCCTCGACGCGGCGGATGAAGGTCGCCCCGCACCTCAGCGCTCCGCTGCGCCGCGATCCGCAGAGCCGGCGTCTCCACATGACGACGAGCTCGAGGACATCGGCGCCGAGGCGCCCGCTTCCATGTCGCCCACCAGCATGAGCCGCGACCTGCGAAAGGCATACCTCAGCGAGATCATCCTTCACGAAAAGAAGGTCAAGCGACAGCTCCTCCGCGCCAAGGAGGGTCACATCACCTGGACCAACCGGGCGCGACTCGCGGCCAACGCCGGCGACGACGACCTCGCTCGCAAGGCGATCGAACGGGTCGACGGCCTGGAGCGCATCGTCAGCCGCCTCAATCAGCAGACGGCGGAACTGAAAGGCCTGCGGGATCGGTTCGCCGGCCGCGAGCAGGTGACCGAAGCCGATCGCCACGCTGCGGCGAGGTTCATGAGCCCCGACGTGGCGGCGACGCTGGATCGGGCGGGCGCGCTGGATCCGGCGGCGTTCACCAAACTGGAGCTCAACGAAGCGCTGAAGAACCTCAAGGACAAGCTCCGCGGGAGCTGACAGGCCGCCCCCCCGTACCCTCGACGCGGGCGGCATTCCGCCTTGACTCCTCGCGCACTCGACCATAGGTTTCGGCACTTTCTATGCGCACCGGGTTTTGGATCCGAACGCTCATCGGCCTGCTGATTGGAGCGTTCTTTATATGGTTGAGCGCGCGCGAGTGGCCCGTGGATCAACTCACCGGAGCGGTGAGTTACCAGGAGGGTCATCTCGTCGTCGGGGACGCTGTGGTGCCGTCCGACGGTGCCACCCACGGGACACCTTCGACCCTGTCGGCAGACCGCGCGGAGGGAGCCCGCGGGGGCTGGGTCTTCGACCTGTGGTGGGTCCTGCCGTACCTGCTGAGCTTGACGGTCATCCATTTTATTCGGGTGATCCGCTGGAAGCCGCTGCTGGACCCTATCGTCGAGCTCGACTTCAAGACCCACAACCGGGTCGGCGCCGTGGGGTTCATGGCGATGTTCCTTTTTCCATTGCGACTGGGCGAGCTGGTGCGCCCGTACCTGGTCAAGAGGTCGACCGTCGCCACCGGGCGTAAGGTCCGCATGAGCCCGGTGCTCGCGACCGTGGCGGTAGAGCGCGTAGCCGACGGCCTCATGGTGTCGCTGATGCTCTTCGCTGTGCTGCTGTTTTTGCCGAGCGCCGACAGCGGGGTGTCCACCGAGCTGACGGTGGGAGCGGCAGGCGCCCTGGGTATCTTCGTCGCAGCCACGGCGCTGCTCGCCGGCGCGCGCTGGCAACACGACCGAACCGTCGCCTTCATCCGCGCGACCGCTGGGAGGGTGTCGAGGAAGCTCGCCGACAAGATCATCGACATCCTGGACGCCTTCGTCGGCGGCCTCAAGCTGATGCCGTCGACCGGAGCGTTTGTTGGCTTCCTGGCGCTCACCGCGGTCTATTGGATCATCAACGGACTGGGCACCTGGTTCATGGCTCAGGCCTTCTACCTGCCGGTGGACATGCTGGGCGCCTACGCCATGATGTGCTGCGTCGTGGTCGGCATGATGATCCCCAACAGCCCCGGAAATGTCGGGAGCTTCTGGTACTTTTTGGTGGTCCCGCTCCCGCTATACGGTGTCTCCACCGGAAATATCCAAGCGGTCGCCTTCGGGATCACGGTGTGGTTGTTCCAGCTGCTGCAGCAGACGGCCTTCGGCATGTGGTTCATCCTGCGCGGCGACGTCTCCATGTCACGCTTGATGGAGGCTACGCGCGAAGATGAAGATTCGCTGTCGGATCCGACCCACGACGAACGAGCCGAGCGAGCGTCTGCGGTCACGGGACGGTGAGGCTGCCGCCGGGTTCGAACCGCTCCGTCGTCGCGTTGTAGACACGGACCTGGACGTCCCGCAGGGTACCGTTGTCGATGTGGTACAGGTTGTAGCGCGCGACGTGGGCCGGGTCATCAGACCGCCACGTCGAGCTGCCGCAGCCCACCACCGGCATCCCCATGTGCCGAAACCGATGGGCGACGTGCGTGTGCCCATGAAGCAGCATACCGACATCGGAGTCCGAGCAGGTGTCGAGCACCTGAGCCCGGTTGCGTAGCCCGTGCATCCACGTCTTTTTGGGGCTCCGCTCGTGAAGGTTGTGATGAACCATCGCCACGGCGAACCGATCCTTCCAGGACGCCCGCGCGGCGCGCACGGCGCTCAACTGCGCGTCATCGACCCACCCGTGCGCGAACAGCGGCGGCACTGGATGGGCGCTCCTGAAGCCGACCAGGGTCAACGCATCACCCACGGGCTTAATCCACGGGTAGGTCCGCTCAGTGTCGTCGGGCGCCCACATCAGATGACCGAAGTGGGCCTCGAAGCGACGGTCCCGGAGCGAGCCCTTGGTGTAGATGTCGTGGTTGCCCGGAATCACCGAGACCCGGTCGTAGCCGACTTCGGGGTGTTTCTCGCCATAACTCTCCTCGAAGATCAAGAGCGCACGACGCATCAACGGCTCCGCTTCGAGGTGACGGCTCATATCCTGAAGCAGAAAGGCCAGGTTGCTGAGATCTCCGGTGATGGCCACATGGTCCGGCGCGACTGACCGCACGTCCGCCACCAATGCCTCACACATCGACACTGGATGGGCTTGACCGCGCCCGATCCAAAGATTGACCGCGCCCGTCAGTCGCTTGTTCAGGTAGCGCGTCCAGGTGACCCCCTGCAGCTCGAGCACGTGCAGGTCGGACAGGTGCGCCAGGGTAAACGTCGTCATCGCGGCCCCCGTTATAGCCCGCTCTGCCGAATCTCGGCGATGTCGGCGAACCGCTCCAGCGCCGCTGCCCAGGGGTCTCCGTCGCGCTCCCTGCAGTGCAGGTGCTCCTCGAGCACGAGGGTCGTCGCGTAATCGATGATGCGGGCCCCTGCCGCTGGGTTCAACAGATCCGGCGAGCAGTCGAACAGGGCTGCGCCAAGATCGGTACCGCAGATGCCGTTGTTTGACGCCACCTCGAGGATGTCTTCGCCGGCTTGATTGGTCGTGCTGCAAAGATCGGAGAACGCCAGGTGACCGGCGTTGTCCAGGATCACCAGGCGCTTTGCGCCATCGGTCGCCTCGTAACCCTCGATGCTGGCGTCGACCGGCACCACCGAGTCGTTGTTGCCCGCCAAAAACAGGCTGCTCTCCAGCAGCTCGCTGGGTGCCGCCGGAGCGCCGGACGCCATCGGGATGACCACCCGCACCCCCGGCTCCCCGGCCAGCGCCGCGCACGCGCTGCCGCCGGCGCTGTGGCCGGTGATGGCGACCCGCTCGAGGTCGACCCGGCCCGCCAAGAACTCCATCCCTGCCTGCCCACCAGCGACAGCTGCGAGCATGGCGCTCACGTCCGCCTCGATGTCGCGGTCACCCGACGGTTCGTGCGGGCAGAGCAGCGCGAGCACATCGCTCAGCTTCAGCCCTGGATGGTCGGCGGCGATGACGACGAAGCCGCGGCTCGCCCAGTGAACCATCTGCGTCAACGACTGGGTTCTGAACGACGCCGTCCCATGAATGAAAACGACCACCGGGTAGGGCCCGTGAGACTCATCGATGGGCGCGTCTCGGTAGCAGTCACATGGCTGCGGCGTCTGCTCTGCGTCGGGGATCTTCGATCGCTCGGCCGCCGCGAGATGTTCCCGGATGTCGTAGTCGACGAGCTCGGACCCCGCCTGCGCTCCCTCCGCGACCGGGTACCACACCTCGGTGGTGAGGCGACCCACGGTGACCGTCGACGCACCCACCCTCCAGGGCCCCCGCTCGCCGGGGTCCTCAGGGGTCAGATACAACGTTGTCGCGCCGCAGCCGGGGGCATCCTCTGGTAACGGAGGGGGCTCAACCACGTCCTCGGCTGTCTCGGCCGACGTCTCGGAGCCCGCCGGCACATCGGACGCCGCGCCGTCGACGTCGACCGACGCCACCTCGGCCGCGCACCCGCCGATCGCCATCGCCATCAAGCAACAACAGAATCGCTCAGCTACCCTTGGAGACCGCCACATCATCAACAACCTCGACATCGATCGGTTCAGCGACCGTTACCGGACGCACCTCGTCGCGCAACCGCGGCTCGCGGAAAAGGTCCGGGTACTTCGCCATCTCCGGAGTGTAAAACGCCCGCATCGCGTCCATATCGGCTTTGATGTCACCGGTCGGGTGAATCACCTTGTGAAACCCGCCACGCTTGCGGCCATAGTCCAGATAACCAAGCACGATCGGGACGTTCGCGGCGACGGCGATATGGTAGAAGCCCGACCGCCAGATGCCGTGGCCGCCCTTGCGCGTCCCCTCCGGCGGCACCAGCAACACGAACTCTTCATGCTGACCGAACATGTCCGCGCATTGCTGAACGAGGTTGTTGGTCTTGGAGCGGTCCACCGGGACGCCGCCGAGGTGTCTCATCCACCAACCCCACGG
>JAAZYN010001170.1 GCA_014239625.1 Myxococcales bacterium
GCGGCCTCGCGTCTCGGCGGGAACCAAACCGCTGGCGGAGTGAGACCGCGAACTTCCCACACGGGGCACTAGCCGAGGATCCGCGGGCGGCTCCTCGGCGACGCCGACCGGACCAACACCGGCGCGCGGGCTCGAGCGCTCCAGGCGCGAGCGTGCAGGCGACCACGCTCTGTCGACGCCTGCGGGCAGGCGCGAGCCGCGCTGCCACGCCGCCCGGTGGGCGCTGCGGGGGAGGCGATGTCTCCGGGCGGCCCCTCGGCCGTCTCGCGACCTGACGCCAGGTCGCCCCGACCCGTCGCTCAGTGTCCGCCGCCGAAGGTCTGCGTCCAGTAGTGACCAAAATCAGAGGAGGGCGTGTAGGCGTAACCGAACCCGACCACGCGGAAGGTCGGGTCCATGATGTTCCGGCAGTGGCCGGGGCTATTCATCCAGCCTTCGACCGCCTCTTCGGGGGTGTGGCTCCCGGCCGCGATGTTCTCCCCGATCGGCCCCGGTCCCTGGAACCCAGCCTCTTCGAGACGATCGCTGAACTGCCGACCATCCAGGCTCGTGTGGCTGAAGTAGTTCTGCACCGCCATATCGAGGCTATGCAGCCGGGCGGCGATCCGGAGAAAACCGTCCATCTCCACCGGCGGCGCCGGATCGAAGGGCTCCTGGTCGCAGACCGCGCCGGCCGCCCGACGCTGGTTGACCAGCTCCACCATCGCCATCTCCGCTGACGCCCACTCCGTCGACCAGGCCTCCGAGGCTTCGCAGTCGACGGCGGTGCACAGGGGGTTCCACACAGACACCTCCAGGGAGTCGGTGCTGGAGCCTCCCGCGTCGTCGATGGTGGTGAGCGTCACCGTGTAGTGGCCAAAATCGGAGAAGGTGTGGCTGACCGTCGCGCCCTCCACGGGCTCGCTGCCATCGCCAAACTCACAACGGTAGACGGCGATCGTGCCGTCGTCGTCCACCGAGGCGCTGCCATCGAACGACGCTTGAAGGTCAAAGACGGTCTGATCGGGCCCGGCGTGAGCGCTGGGGATGCGATTCGGACCGTCGGTCAGCAGGGCCTGCACCTCGTCGGCCGTGAGGGCGTGGTCGAACGCCGCCAGATCGTCGATCTGGCCGCTGAAATAGTCCCCCGCCTCAGGCGCCCCTGGATGCCCCATGCGCCCCAGGACCGGCGGGAACTTCAAGGGCTCACCCGCCTCGTAGTGG
>JAAZYN010001171.1 GCA_014239625.1 Myxococcales bacterium
GCTACACCGGCGTTCACGTCCTGTCGCCAAACGGAAAGATCAACAAGATCGGCGATTACAAGAGCCCTGGATCGGTCGATCACCTGGCCCTGGGCCCCGACGGCACGCTCTGGGGGGCCAGCTTCAAGGGCGTCTCGCGTTACGCCAAGGGGGCCTGGACCTTGGAAGACAAGTCCAAGCTCGGCGCCGACGTGAAGCTCCTCAAGGACATCGGTGTGGACGCCAAGGGCGACGTCTGGGTCGTCAGCAGCAACGCCGTTCATGTCCGCACCGGGGACACATGGAAGACCTTGGACATGAGCGGTGCTGGCAGCTCGAAGCTCTTCCTCGACGATATCACCTTCACCAGGGACGGCACCGCCTACCTCGCGCACTCTGGCGGGATCTTGAAGTATGACCCGGCCAAGGCCACCTTCAGCAAGATGGCACTCGGCTTCCGCCCCACCGGGCTGCGCGAGATCGTCGTCGGAGCGGACGGGACGCTGGCGGCTCGCACCTTCAAAGAGCTCGTCATCATCTCGGCCGACGGGAAGGTAAAGCGCCTCTCGGCGAAAAAGGGCGACATGAAGGCCACCGGCTTCGAGTCCATCGCCATGGACGCCAGCGGGCGAATCTGGGCCGCCACCGATCTGGGCGTGCTCGTATACGCCAACTCCAAGGTCGTCGAGTGGCCGCAGGGTTCGATCGCCGCGCTGGCGGGGTCGGTCAAGAAGCTCGTGGTCCTGGGTGGTGGCCCGGCCCTCCCCACGGTAGGGCCGATCAAGACGGGAAAGGTCAGCGGCAAGCTCTTGCGCGACGGAGCACCCGTGGCCGGCGCCAGCGTGGAGATCTGCAAGCGGCCGTCCTCCATGTTCCGAGGGACCCCCTGCAAGGATGCCCCGTGGAAGGGTGCGGTGAAGACAGGCGCTGACGGCACCTTCCTCTTCGACGGCGTCCCGTTGGGCACCTACCGCTTCGCCATCGGGACCGACGGCAAGTGGGCGACCGGGTGGTCGGAGTGCTGCAAGGGGATGCAAGAAGGTAAGACCTTCGATGTCGGCTCCATCACGCTCAAGTCGAAGAAATAACGACGGCGCCGCGGAGCATCGCTCCGTGTCGACCCGGCGTCATCATCGTCGACGACGGGTGCCGCTCCTCGACGCAGCGTCCGCTCCCGGTACGCCTCGACGCGACGCGGACTCCACGAGCGGAGCTGTCGCCC
>JAAZYN010001172.1 GCA_014239625.1 Myxococcales bacterium
CGCAGAGCAAGCCCGGCTCGCAGTCGTTGACCCGCTCGCAGGGGAAGGCGCAGGCGCCGTCACCCCTTGGCAGACACTGCGCGCCCTGTTCCGTGAGGCTGCAGGCCAGGGTAGTGTTGGTGCAGTCTTGATCCAGGAGGCTGCAGGCGTCGGCCGCGCTTTTGCTGTAGCTCCCGGCCGGGACGTAGTCGCAATCATATGTCGGCATCTGCGTAGGGTCGAAGGCGGTGGCGCCTCCTTCATCGGAGGAGGCGCCATCGACGTCTACGTCCGTCGTGGTTGCGGCAGGGCAGGCGATCAGCGCCGGAGACGCTATGGTGCAAAGGGCGATCTGGAGCTTCCGCATGGGTGTCACCCTCCAGCTCTCGACTCAGAGCGTCAAGAGCTGCCGCCCCTCGGTGTGGCAATAGCTCGGCAACGCGACGGCCTGGCCAGGCTATGACGCGAGCCGCGTTAAAGAAAATGACGCAGCCGCGTCATGATTGTTTTGTGATAGAAAGTAAACACTTATGGGAATGACGCGTCGTGGTGAATCCGCTCCGCCCTTGACCGGTTTGACGCGGTGCGTTACTGCTTTCCCCGCACCACCCAGGAGGACAATCATGGCGGCCAACGCAGAGACTATCGAACCTACTCCAGAGCCCACCAAGAACGACGCCGCGGGCGACAAATTGGACGAGAAGGGCATCAAGCACTTCTTCAACGACGCGCGCGAGCAGCTCGAGAAGTTGTGGACCGACACGTTCGGCACGCTGAACTCTCGGCTGAACACCACCGAGGGCGAGGTCAGGGACTTCGTCAAGCGGGTCGAGACCGAGGGGCGCGAGCGATTGACCAAGATCCTCGAGGTGCTCAAGCTCGA
Organism: Myxococcales bacterium; assembly: GCA_014239625.1. Classification (GTDB taxonomy): domain Bacteria; phylum Myxococcota_A; class UBA9042; order PHBI01; family JAAZYN01; genus JAAZYN01. The sequence goes on from JAAZYN010001172.1 coordinate 863, forward strand.
CAAATGGTCCACTACCAACGCCAAAGAGATCCTGAGCAACCCGACCAAACTCCGCGACGAGATCGTTGAGCATGGTCAGACCCTTGCCCAGGACTCGGTGAGCTCCCTGGGGCTGGTCACCGAGGCTCAGTTCAAGCGGCTCGAGGACGAGCTGAAGGCGCTGTCGGAGACCGTCGATGGTCTGTCCAAGAAGGCCAGCGACGCGACCCAGAAGACGATCCGCGACCTGAACAAGCGCGTCAAGACCCTCGAGGCTGCGTTGAAGCCGGCCAAGAAGGCCCCGGCCAAGAAGGCCCCGGCCAAGAAGGCCCCGGCCAAGAAGGCCCCGGCCAAGA
>JAAZYN010001173.1 GCA_014239625.1 Myxococcales bacterium
CGGGCTCGGGGCCGCGGGGCCGACAGAGGGTCTGAGCGTGCGGCTGTTCAGCGCAGACCACCCGCTGGATCTGACCGGACGGTACTATGACGCCACCGGCTACCCGGGGGCCGTCGCCGAGTGGGCTCTGGGGCCCTGGATCTGGCGCGACGAGGTCGCCGATCAGGCGGCGGTGGAGCAGGACCTGATCGGTATCCGTGCGATGGACCTGGCCACCACCGGGTATTGGATCGATCGGCCCTACGCGAGCGCCGTGAACTCGTTCGACTTCGAGCCATCGGCTTACCCCGATCCCCAGGCGATGATCGACCTGGCGCAAGGTCTGGGCATGCGGATGGCGCTGTGGCACACGCCGTACACGGACCCTGACGACGTTGACAGCCAGGCTCTGTATCAGCACGCCTCCGACAGCGGCTTCTTCCCGCCCTTGCTGCCAACGGCGGTAGCGAACTGGGGGCCGCCGTTGGACTTCAGCAACGTCGACGCGGTGGCGTGGTGGCAGTCCCTGGTCCAGACCTACGTCGATATGGGCATCGAAGGGTTCAAGCTGGACTATGGTCAGGAGGTCGTGGTCGGAGCCTTCGGCGCTCGACTGACCGCTGCCTTCTCCGACGGCAGCGACGAGCTGACCATGCACCGCCGCTACGCCATCCTGTATCACCGCACATATGCCGAGCTCCTGCCCACCAGCGGCGGCTTCCTGCTGTGCCGCGCGGGCTCTTGGGGCGACCAGGTCAACGGCGTTATCATCTGGCCCGGCGACATCGACGCCACCTTCGACACGCACGGCGAGGCGAGCACCGATCGCCACGACGACGAGCCGTTCAACGCCGTAGGAGGGCTGCCTGCGGCGGTGGTGGCCGGGTCGTCCCTGGGCCCATCGGGGTTCCCCTTGTTCGGTGCCGACACCGGCGGCTATCGGCACTCGCCCCCAGACCGGGAAGTCTATCTCCGCTGGATCACCCAATCGGCGCTGTCGCCGGTGATGCAGGTGGGCACCAACACCAACGACCTGCCATGGTCATTCGGGGACCCGAAGATCCTGGACCAGGAGGTCCTGGATATCTATCGGGTCTATGCCCGCCTGCACCTGCGCCTGTGGCCCTACCTGTGGACCTACCTGTCGAGGGTCCAGGCCGACGGACGGGCCATCCAACGCCCACTGGGGTTGGCCCACCC
>JAAZYN010001174.1 GCA_014239625.1 Myxococcales bacterium
CGATGATGGAGTTGATGGGTCAGCGCACCCGGGAGGTGACCGATCTGGAGTTCGATTACGTGACGCCGGGAACGTGGGTCAACGAGCGCTTCAGTTACGTCACCGTACTCACCAGCGTCGACTACAATCAGGACATCCGGGTGGTGTCGACGTCGGATGGCGCTGGCGCCGTCACGCTGACCACGACCAACGCCTATGCTCTGCAGCTCGATAGCGTAGCCTTACAGGCGGCAGGGGTGACCGCGCTGACCGTCGACGGGGTCGCTCAGACCCTGGATGGGCAGCCCCTGTCCACCGGCCCACAAGACGGCAAGACACCCCAGGTGCACGGGCCCTACAACCAGGTCTATCACCAGCCGTTCTGCTTTGCTTACGCTGACGGCGAGCCCAAATACGCGGAATATGCGGCGTTTTTGATCAGCAACTGGAACATCATCGGCAACGGTCGCGGCTGCGCCCTGCCAGCGTCCCAGGTGGGCGACACCCTCCGCGCCGAGCGGAACATCATCTGGCTGGGCGTGAAAAAGGAGGTGCTGCCGTCCGACGGCGCCGCGCGGGTCCCATTCTGGTGGGACGACGGACCCGTCGTGGCGGGCGAGTCGACCTTCGACGACGCGCTGGTCATGTCGGTGTTCCCCACGCAGACGGCGGGAGGGCCGCGCCTGAACGCGGTGCTCGCGGCCAGCCCTGGCGCGGAATACTTGATGTTCTGGTTGTCGACCTTTCACTCCGGCTTCGCGCTCCCGGACTACATGGTCCTGGACGCCGAAGGGATCCGCGTCGCCGGCTTCTACGGGCCGGACTGGTCATTCTGAGTGTTGACCTTGCGGGGCTTCTTCGAGAAGTTCTTCAGTGATTTTGGGTGCTGCACGAAGCGCATCGCCTCTTCCTTGGAGATGACGCCCTCGTCGAGCAAGCTCGCCAACGCCTGATCGATGGTCTGCATGCCGTGGGACCTCGAGGCCTCCATGATGGCGCGGGCCTGGTGCATTTTTTTGTCGCGAATCAGGGTGCGGATGGCAGGGGTCGCCACCAGAACTTCGAAGGCGGGCACTCGGCCGCGTCCATCCTTTCGATGCAGCAGACGCTGCGAGACCACCCCCAGCAGCGCGCTCGATAGCATCGCCAGGACCTGCGCTTGCTCGTACGTGGGGAACACG
>JAAZYN010001175.1:0-332 GCA_014239625.1 Myxococcales bacterium
TCCATCCGAGTCTTTCGCATCCACATCCGCACCATCGGCAATGGCTTGTTTGACAGCTGCGATGTTTCCCTTTTCGGCAGCATCAAGTAGTGCATGATCTGTTTCTGACGGCCCACACCCCGCCAGCACCACGGCTGCGATTGTTGTGAGTAGGAGGTGTTTCATAGACGTAGGCGAGGCTCAACAGTCTAGCTGATGATTTCAAGGGCTAAATGCTGTCACTAGATACCCCTCATTGCTTCATGGAGAGCCCCCTCTGCTCCTCTAAGGGGGTTGCGCGGGTGGGAAAAGGTACTTCAATTCGGATCTAAGCTGCGTCTACTTTGCCTTTC
>JAAZYN010001175.1:342-1155 GCA_014239625.1 Myxococcales bacterium
ATACATTTGCCCAAGGGCAAAAGCCAACAAATAGTCGGTGCAACCCCAAGTGGGCGCTCACAACGCTCTGGGAATCTGCCACTGCCAAGCCGGATGTTCATTTTCACCCTCATCCGGCCTGCGGCCACCTTCTCCCCCTGAGGGAGAAGGAATCCATTCGCGTGCCTTGGCGTTAATTCGCGGTTACTCCGCTTGGCCAACGGGAAAGGACTTGTCAGCGGGCAAAACAACCGTACAGTCTCCCCCGCGCCGATGCGCGCTTAACTCAGTGGTAGAGTGCTACCTTCACACGGTAGAAGTCGTTGGCTCAAGTCCAACAGTGCGCACCATTTTCTCATCTCCCCTTTTCAACCAAGATGACGCTTAAAAAATTATTCGTGACTTTTATCTAAACATTCAATAAAATACTGCCCGGGAACATTTATGAAACCAATCGTCCTGTTACTCGCTGGAATCTTTCTGACCGCCGGTCAATCCGTGCAGACTCAACCGTACGGGGACTGCCATTTTCATCTGCTGGATTTTCTCCAAAACGGGGAGTTCGACAACCGGGACGGAGCCTTCCCCTGCAACGCCTCCGGCCTGATGAAGGATGGCCGCTATTTCCAACTCCCGTACGGGGAGCGGCACCGGCGGTTGACCGGGTTGATCGATGTCACCGAAAAATACAACATCGCCGACGTGGTGGTGTGTGGCATGCCGTTTGTCAAGAAATGGGCCGAGGACGATTTTTTTCTCCGACCGAAATATTACCTGGACTCGAGTTCGCGGGTGAAGGCAGCCCGGGACACCGACTTGCAGGTCGCCGCCGCG
>JAAZYN010001176.1 GCA_014239625.1 Myxococcales bacterium
CCGATCATCGCGAACACCACGCGCCGTGAGGACAGAAGCTTACACCAGCGCGTTGGAGTCGGTCTGTCATAGCTGTGTAAAGACCCTCCCGGGACGACACCGCTCCCCGACCGCGTTGGGGCGGAGCGCCCTCTTGGCGCCGCGATCACACACAGTGGCCCTGCCGCTACGCAGCCGGGCGGCTCGCGGCGTGAGCACGACGTCGGCCCGCAGGCCACACCGCGGAGCTTTGCTCGCAGAGCCCCGCCGGCGCCAGCAGCGTTCGACCGGCAGCCTCGAACGATCGAGCGCCGAAGGCTCGAACGCCCGAGCTGGACGAACTAGGAACGCACCCGCGTCTGCCGACGCTGCGCCTTACGCAGACGCCTCTCCGCCTCACGCATCTTGCGCTTGCGGCGCTCCGAGGGCTTCTCGTAGAAGCGGCGCTTCTTCAGCTCCTTGTAGATGCCCTCGTTGGCCATCTTGCGCTTGAGCTGATTGATCGCCCGGTTGATGTTGTCGCCTTCGACCCGGACTTCCAGGGGGCGCAGCTCCGTCTCGTGCCTAGCCATGTCTCACCTATGCCCGGTGGTTCTCAAAGTGGGTGCGCGACCAGGCGGGCGCGCGGGGCGGGAACGTAGCCCCGCCTCTCGCACCCTGTCAACGGCTTTTCTTGCCGCACCCGAGGGACCCGGCGAAGGTAGATGGTCCAAGCATGCTCCACGCTGTCCAACGGTACCTTCAAACCTCCCGCGACCCGGCCATGATGGCCTTGGCCATCGCGCCGCTTTGGACCATCTACGCCGTCGGTGTTCGCTTCAACGCCGAGACCGCACGCTCCGGGATGGATCTCGCGACGCCCCCTGTGGTCGGTCACTGGGGGTGGGACGTCCACACCGGGGTCCACCTGATGATGATCGTCGCCCTCGCCGTGGCCGGCGCATGGTCTCTCGCAGGGCGCGGGGCGCTCAACCGCAGGCGTGTCCTGAGCGGCAGCCTGGGCGTGGTGGCGGAGAGCTTTGGGTACGCAGCGTTGCTGGGGGCAGCCGTGGTGTTGATCCTCGACGAGGCGCAGCTGGTGGAACTGACGGCATCGATCGCTTGGGAGAATTTCCGCGCGCGCTTCAATTGCGCCCTCGGCGTTGAAGCCCACGGCTTCAGCGAAGGAGC
>JAAZYN010001177.1 GCA_014239625.1 Myxococcales bacterium
GCGGAAGCGATTGTCCAGCTCTTCCCAGCTGAGCCGCGCGTAGAACCTGGGCTCACCCGGCTGCCGCTCGCCGACCTCGTCGAGGTCACGCAGGAGCTGTTGCACGTGAGCGCCCGCGAGCTTGGCCGCCCGTGTGGTAGCGGAGACCTCGGCGAGTACGTCGGCGGCGGCGCGCAGCGCGAGCTGGCCGCCCGCGTCACCGGCGCACGGCTCCAGGGCATCCACCAACCGACGGATCAACGCGTCAGGCTCGACCTGGTGGGCTAACGCGGGCACCGCCGTGACCTGCCAGGTCTGACCGCCAAACGCCTCGACGAGCAGCCCCAGCCGCCGCAACAGCTCCCCGTGCTTGGCCAGGCACGCCCCTCGTCCCGGCGCCAGCTCGAGGTTCACCGGCAGTAACAGCGTCTGCGAGGGCTGCGCGGTGCCGGCCGCGACCTCGGCCAGTAGCCGGCGTCGGACCACGTGGGCCAGGGCGTTGGCCGCATGCACCATGGTCAGGCCGCCTGCGTCTTCGACCACGACGTAGCCCCTCTCGGTCTGACCGGTGATGATGCAGTGCGCGAACCGCTGCGTGGGAGGTGCCGCCCCCTGAGGCGGTTGAACGGGCGCCGCCGGCAACGAGGTCGGGCTGGCCACGAAGGTGAGCTTCTTCTGCCGTGTAGGGACCTGTGACGAGCTTGGGCGGCGCCATTCGCCGGGCGCCCGCGGGGGGGGCGCGTGGGACACCCCAGCCTGGGCCGGCCACGAGCCACCGATAGGGCGCGGCGACGGCAACGCCGTCGTGACATGTTCGGTCAGGGCCCGCCGAATCGACCGCGCGATGGCTTGGTGGACCTCCCCGGACCGGACGAAGCGCACCTCGGCTTTCGCGGGGTGGACGTTGACATCTACGTCGTCGGGCGGAAGGTGCACGTACAGCACGCCCATGGGGTAGCGCCCCCGGGGAAGGAGCTCGCCATAAGCGGCCTGGATAGCGTGAAGCACGACCTTATCGTCGACGGCGCGGCCGTTGACGAAGGTGTGTAGCCCGGTGCGATTTCCGCGGGTTTTTTCGGGAGCGGTCACGAAGCCGCGGACCGAGATGGGGCGAGGCCCCTCTCTCACGGTGGTCGCCGATGAGGATCACGAGGAGGAGGCGGACGGCC
>JAAZYN010001178.1 GCA_014239625.1 Myxococcales bacterium
TGACGCACTCCAGAACATCGGCCGCGGCGTTGCAGGTGTATGTCCCGCGCGCACATTGATCGCTGTCGTCGCCGTCGCAGGGTGTGCCGACAAGCGCGAACGCCTCGTCGGTCAGCCCGTCACAGTCGTTGTCGATGCCATCGCAGAGCTCGACGATGTCCTGGCTCGTCTCGTTGACACACTGCAGCTGAGTGGTGTCGGCGTGGCACTCGTAGGTGCCGTTGGCACACTCGTCGCTGTCCGCGCCGTCACACGGTTTGCCGACAAGCGGGTAGGGCTCGTCGGTCAGCCCGTCACAGTCGTTGTCGATGCCGTCACACACATCGGCGATATCGGTGACCGATTCCCATGCGCAGACTTGTCCGGAGCCATCTTCTGCGCAGGTGTAGACGCCATTGGCGCAGGAGTCCGTGTCGACGCCGTCACACGGTGCTCCCAGATCTGGGAAGCCCTCGTCGGTCAGGCCGTCGCAGTCGTTGTCCAGCCCGTCGCAGATCTCCGTCGACGCCGCCGCGTTCGACTCGTCACAGTAGGTGGTCAGCATCGAAGCGTCGCAGGTGACGATGCCGTTGGCGCACAGGTCCGGATCGGGCCCCTCGCAGCCCTGTCCCGCCCCAAAGTCCTCGTCCGTCTCCCCGTCACAGTCGTTGTCGAGGCCATCGCAGACGGGCTCGAAGCCCGGCGAGTAGTTCGGCACCGCGTCGTAGACACAGCTCCACGTCCCGGTGGTGTCTTGATTGCAGGTGGCCTGTACAGCCTGGAGCGCCGCGCCGCAGACTCCCACCTTGGAGCAGGTGCTCTGTGCCAGGTCGGTCAGCCCTTCGTTGAGCTGCCCGTCGCAGTCGTTGTCGACGTCGTCGCAGACCTCTGTCTGAGCTTGGCTGGCGGTGCCGTCGGGGTTACTGCTGCAGGTCGCGCCGGGGCTGGACAGGCTGCAGACCACTTGACCCGCGGCGCACGCTCCGATGCCCACACACGCGCTTCCTATGGCGGCTCCGCCGTACGTGAACCCCTCGTCGGTGTCCCCGTCGCAGTCATTGTCGAGGCCGTCGCACACCTCGCTCGTCGCCTCGACGTCCTCCATACAGTTGAGGACGCCCTGGGCTTCGGAGTTGTCGCACACCAGGATCC
>JAAZYN010001179.1 GCA_014239625.1 Myxococcales bacterium
TCCCCGACGATACGGCAGCGACAGTCCATCTCGAGCTCGGTGGGGTGACGCATCCACATCGAGAACCTGGAGCAGCCAAAGTCATAGTAGGGCTTGTCGGCCTGGCTCGCGTCGATGGAGCGGTGGCATAGGGCCTCGCCCTCGTTGTACGCTGAGTCCTGAAAGCAGGCGCTGCCGAAGCCGCAGTGCTCGAGGGCCTCTCCGGCCCCCGCGAGCTCGCCCTCGTGGCTGCACGTCAGGTTACCCGCGCTGGCGACGTAGGACTCCTCGTAGAGGGTGCGGAGCCCTGAGGGATAGACGCAGATGGTCGAGGCCGTATGCTCGTCGCAGACCCCGGGCTCCTCGCACGTCGGGTTGCCGCCGGCGGGGCTCTGGTAGCACTCCTCGCCGGTCTGACAACTCTTGAACACCTCCCGGAACCCGCCGCAGGAGTCGAGATAGAACACCGCCGACGGATCGTCGGGGTTGCACGCTTTGTCCATGAGGTTCGCGCAAGCGGCCCCTCCCGAGGTGTCGTCTACCGGTTCGCAGCCAACGACGCTGAGCAGCGCGCAGGTCGACAAGAGTCTGGTCCAGCCTGAATTCATGGGTCTCCTCACGGTGTCCGAGCGGTCGAATACGACGATTGAGACGTTCATGTGCAGCGTTGGGTGGCCCGCGTTAGATCGGTGAAAGGACGGCCGTGGCTGCGCGCCCGGGGTCACAGCAGCATGGTCGTCGCGGCGTGGGTGGCAAATCGCGCCGCCAGAGGCCATGCTTGGCGCGCTGCCAGTGTCCCCAGACCTTCTCGTCCGCAGGGGTGTTCATGGAATCCGTCGCCGACCTCTTCGCCCGCGCCGTCGCGGCCCTCTCAGCGGGCGACTCAGCCGGCGCTCGGCCGCTGCTCGAGGAGCTGCTCGCGCGGCAGCCGGATCACGCCGAGGCTCATCACCAGCTGGGAGTCCTGTGTTGGCAGGCCCGACAGAGCGACGCGGCGGTCGAGCATCTGCGCGCCGCCATTCGGCAAGGAGGGGGTTCCGCCGCCCGCCACTTCAACCTGGCCGTCGTCCAGCATAACCGCGGTGACCATCCCGAGGCCCTCGACCACTACAGCAAAGCGCTGGACCTCGCGCCAGACCACGTCGGCGCGC